>JBGTEZ010000237.1:0-5592 GCA_041747535.1 Gemmatimonadaceae bacterium | reverse complement strand
CCGTCGACGATCTCGGCGATCTCCTTTCCGAATTCCGTCTCGATCTCCTCGACGGTGACGCCCGTGTCCTCGACCACGTCGTGGATGAGTCCGCTGGCCACGGTTACCGTGTCCAGCTGGAGGTCCACCAGGATCTTGGCGACTTCGACGCAGTGGGAAACGTACTTGTCGCCGGAGAGGCGCTTCTGGCCTTCATGCGCCCGCTCGCTGAAATGGTAGGCGCGCGCGAGCAGATCACGATCGAGCCGCTCAGGCAGGCTCTCGTTGATCCACGATGGAAGCGGCTTCTTACTGATCGTGCCTGCCGTCACAACAGTCCTGCCTCCGCGAAGCTCATGTAGCGTCCCCTTCCGATAATAACGTGGTCCTGTACCGGTATGTCGAGTAGCTTGCCGGCCTGCACGAGCTGCTCTGTTACTACCCTGTCGTCGGGCGATGGTGTCGGATCGCCGCTGGGGTGGTTGTGGACGAGAATTATCGCCGCCGCGCGTTCGGCGATCGCTTCCCGAAAGACTTCACGCGGGTGCACAAGAGATGAGTTGAGGAGGCCCCGGGTAACAGTGATGTCGCGCTCCAGCCGGTGCTGGGAATCGAGCACCGCGACGTGAAATTCCTCGACGGGCAGATCCTCGAGCTTCTGTCCGAACAGCTCGTACACATCCCGCGGCCACCGTACCGGGGCGCCCTCCCGCCTTTCCTCGCTTGCCATCCGCCGGCCCAGCTCGAGGGCGGCGTGGATACCGACTGCACGAGCCGTTCCCACGCCCGTTACGGTGGTGAGCGCAGCTACCGGCTGGGCGGCCAGGAGCCGGAGCGAGCCGCGGCAGGTGGCGAGGATCTCCTGGCCGATTCCCAGTGCTGACCGGCCTTCGGAGCCACTGCCGAGTAGTATGGCAATTAGCTCACTCGAGCTGAGGGCCTGGGCTCCGTGGGTACGCAATCTCTCGCGGGGACGCTCGGTGGTTGGAAGCTCGCGAATCGTTAGCGGCATCTCGTATCTCCGTTCGGGTACCCAGAGATTGGCCAGGTCATCACAGTCAGCCGGCACCCGGTGTGGACCGACGTCATCGCGCGACTTCAACCGGCAACGACCACACCCGCTGCCCGCTACCCGCTGATCGCTACCCGCCGTCAGCCGCAAACGTCGGGACGTAAAAAGTGCGGGTCAGGCACAGGCAGCCGCCGTAATGCATACTTGAGTCGTCTCACCTTCCGATCGATGACCAAATTCCCGCAGATACCCTTGCTCGCCGTAGTCGGACTGACTGGCGTTTGTTGTCTTGGTTTCGCCGCGCCGCAGAGCAATTCAATCGATCGCGTGCGCTGGCTGACGGGCTGTTGGGAAGCCGCTAACGCCCAGCGAACGATTTACGAGCAATGGACCGCGCCTCGCGCTCGCGCGATGCTCGGAACGGGTCGGACGATCCGAGGGGATAGCCTGATCGAGTACGAGTTTGTCGCGCTCCGCCAGAAAGGCGACCAGCTGGCCTACGAGGCACATCCGTCAGGACAATCAGGCGCGACGTTCCTCTCCATCGCGATCACTGATTCATCGGTGACGTTCGAGAACCTTGCGAATGATTTCCCGACAAGGGTCGGCTACAATCGTCGCGGTGCCGATTCATTGTTGGCTTGGATCAGCGGGCCGAGAGGTGCAACGACCCGCCGCGTCGACTTCCCGTACAAACGGGTCGTATGCGAGTAACGTGTGCAGAGGGGTCGTCCGCGAGTAATCGCCGAGAGACGTCCCCGCGTTTGCAGCCGACAGCGGGGAGCAATTAGCGGGTAGCGGGCAGCGGGAGTTTTTTTAGACCGGGGTGTTAGAGATTCGCCCCGTGACATTTTTTGAATTTCTTGCCGGATCCGCACGGGCAAGGATCGTTGCGTCCGACGTCGCTCCAGTCCGCACTTCCCGAAGGCAGACCTGCCACCCCGCCCCCTGCCGTCGCCGCGCTCAGCGATGATTTGCGTCCCCCGACGTGAACCGTCGGTGCCGGCCGCACCACGGTGTCGGGACCCGGACTCTCGCCCGGGCCGATGTCGAGCACTTCGTCGGTCCCTTCCCCGACATTATCGGGCACATCCTCGAGAACGCCGAGCTCGTTGAAGCGCCTGGCAGGGCGAGGAGCCCGGCGCGCGTCACCGTTGTCGTCTTCGTCCGCGCTCAGGAACATCGGCGGCAACGGACGCGGCTGCTCGAAGCTGATCGTCGCCTTGAGGAATCTCTCGGTGAAGGTGTTGTGGATGTCGCCCATGAGATCCACGAACATGTTGTACGCCTCGTGCTTGTACTCGATCAATGGATCCTTCTGACCCCATGACCGGTAGCCGATGGCGTTTCGCAGCTGGTCGAGATCGTACAAATGGTCCTTCCACTTCTCGTCGAGAACGTGGAGCATCACCAGCGACAGCAGCTGGCCTGAGAACTCGCCGAGACTTTCCAGCTTCTCGGTGAATGCCTTCCTGCCCGCTTCGACGCCGCGCTCTTCGGCTTCCTGCTCGCTGACGGGAAGATTGCCGTCCTCGAAGCCCGCCACCGTCAGCATGTAGTGCATCAGGAGATCCTGCCTGAGCAGCGCGAAATCCCATTCTTCGGGCGAATCGAAAGTTGCCAGCGTGTTCTCGACACGCTTAGAAACGCCTTTCTCCACCATCTTCTGCGCTTCGGCGATGAGCTCCTCGCCACCCTCGAGCGCGAACGACCGCAGCGAGTAGATCACCTCGCGCTGCTGGTTCATCACGTCGTCGTATTCCAACAGCCGCTTTCGGGACTGGAAGTTCTGCAGCTCGACGCGCTTCTGCGCCTGCTCGATCGATCTCGTGATGAGGGAGTGCGTCAGCATCTCTCCCTCTTCGGCCCCCATGCGGTCCATCAGCTTGGCGATGCGGTCGGAGCCGAAGAGACGCATCAGGTCGTCTTCGAGCGACAGGAAGAACTGTGACGCCCCCGGATCTCCCTGACGGCCGGCGCGCCCGCGCAGCTGGCGGTCGATGCGACGTGATTCGTGCCGCTCCGATCCGATGATGTGCAGGCCTCCGAGCTCCTCGATATCCACGAGCTGGTTGTCGGCGTCCTTGCGCTGCGACTGCTTCGCCACCGTTACTCCAGGGCCGAGCTTAATGTCGGTTCCGCGGCCGGCCATGTTCGTCGCGATCGTCACCGCGCCCGGCTGGCCGGCGCCCGCGACGATCTCGGCTTCACGCTGGTGGTATTTCGCGTTCAGCACGTTGTGCGGAATCCCCGCCCGCTTGAACATGCGCGCCAGCGTCTCGGAGACATCGACGCTCACGGTTCCCACCAGCACCGGGTATCCGAGCGCGTGCAGGCGCTGGGTCTCTTCCAGGATCGCGTTGTATTTCTCGCGGCGGGTCTTGAAGACGAGGTCCTGGCGGTCGTCACGGATCACCGGCCGGTTGGTCGGTATCACCGACACGCCCAGCTTGTAGATCTGGTGGAACTCCGTCTCCTCGGTTTCGGCGGTACCGGTCATTCCCGCCAGCTTCTCGTAAAGGCGGAAATAGTTCTGAATGGTGATTGTGGCGAGAGTCTGGGTCTCGCCCTTCACCTGGACGCCTTCCTTGGCCTCGACGGCCTGGTGCAGTCCCTCGGACCAGCGCCGTCCGTGCATCGTCCGGCCGGTAAACTCGTCGACGATGAGCACCTGGCCTTCCTGCACGACGTAATTCACATCGCGCTCGAACAGCGCGTGCGCGCGCAGCAACTGGTGCACGATGTTGAGCCGCTCGCTCTTCGCGGCGTAATCGCGGTTCAGCTCGTTCCTGGCCTCGAGCTTCTCCGCCGGAGTGAGACTCGGGTCGTGGTCGATCGCGTGGACGTCGTGCGACAGATCGGGCAGCACGAACTCGTCGTGCGCGTCGGGCGACATGAAGTCCACGCCCGCATCGGTGAGGTGGACGGTATGCCCCTTCTCATCCAGCACGTAGAGAAGGTCGTTCTCGATGTCGCGGAACTCCTGCTTTCCCGCCGGAAGGCGGCGGTCGGCGATATGCTGGAGCTCCATCTTCTGTACGAGCTGCTTGGCCCCGGTTTCCTGCAGAACCTTCAGCAAGCGCTTGTTCTTCGGGCCTCCGAGCTGCGCCTTGTAGAGATTGAGGGCGGCGGCGTCGTTGTCATCCGCCTCGAACGCTTTCTCGCTGGCCGCGACCAGCGCGTTCACGAGATCCGACTGTCGTCTCACCAGTCTCGCGACGGACGCGTTGTGGAGTGAGTACTCGACATCCGTCTCGCTTCCAACCGGACCGGAGATGATGAGCGGAGTGCGCGCCTCGTCGATCAGCACGGAATCGACTTCGTCGACGATCGCGAAGATGTGATTGCGCTGCACCCGCTGCTCCAGCGACTGGACCATGTTGTCGCGGAGATAGTCGAAGCCGAACTCGTTGTTGGTACCGTAGGTGATGTCGCACTCGTAGGCGGCGCGACGCTCCTGCGTTCCGGGCTCGGTGTTGTCGAGGCAGCCGACGGATAGCCCGAGGTACTTGTAGACGTGGCCCATCCACTCCGAGTCGCGGCGGGCGAGATACGAGTTGACGGTGATGAGGTGGGCGCCCTTTCCAGGCAACGCGTTGAGATACAACGGAAGCGTCGCGACGAGCGTTTTCCCTTCTCCCGTCGCCATCTCGGCGATGCGCCCCGAGTGCAGCTGGATACCGCCCATCAGCTGCACATCGTAATGGACCATGTTCCAGTCCATCTCCTGGCCCGTCACCTGGACCTTGGAGCCGAGGAGACGGCGCGACGCTTCGCGAACGGTGGCGAAGGCCTCGGGGAGCAGCTCGTCGAGGACATCGCGAACCGCGCTGCGAAGCTCTTCCTCCACACCGCCGCGGCCATCGACGCCACCAAGCTCGTTGTCGATGGCTTCTCTTCCGGCGGGATCGGCGGTGACGCGCTTCCGCTCGCGCAGCTCGGCGATGCGGGCTTCGATCTCACCGGTGACCTCGAGGATGCGGGCGCGGAACCTCGCGGTCCGGCCGCGCAGCTCCTCTTCGGAGACACCCTGAAGGCGGGCGTAATGCTCGTTGATTTCGTCGACGATCGGCTGGACGCGCTTGTGCTCCCGATCGTGACGAGTCCCGAACACTCCGCTCAAAAGTCCTAACATTCCGTCAATTTCCTCGCGCGGGGATCCCCCGCATTCCAATCAATGTTTTCCAGTCCGCGGGCGCTTGCCAACTTCAATGTAAAGTCCGCGTTCATTAATGAAGCGTTCCACTGATTCGGGGACGAATCCCCGAATCGATTTTCCCGACGCAAGAAGCTCCCGGATCTCGGTCGACGAGACGTCCACCCGGCGGGTTGAAATCTCGACTGCCCGGCGTCTCCCCTGTCCTCCGGTGGTGCGGGCCGCTCCGGCGCGCCGCATTACGGCCAGCGTCGCCAGCTGCCCGATACGCTCCGGTTCCTTCCAGCCGCTGAACCCGGCAAGCGTATCCTGGCCGATCAGAAGAAAGAGCTCGGCACCCGCGTTTTTCCGGGCGATCTCCTCCAGCGTGTCAACCGTGTAAGATAACCCTCCCCGCCGGATTTCTGTGTCTTCGACGGCACACCGCGAGTCGCCCGCAACCGCG
>JBGTEZ010000236.1:0-2811 GCA_041747535.1 Gemmatimonadaceae bacterium | reverse complement strand
GTGGCCGTGGCCGGGAGCACCTGGAAGCAGCAAACCGCCTTCACCTTGGAGGAGCGGGTGGCGCTCGTCCGCGTGGCCCTCCACGGCATCGAGCGGGTCGAGGTGCGCCCCTTCGACGGCCTCCTAGTCGAGACGGCGCGTGCCCTGGGAACGACCGTCATCCTGCGAGGACTGCGCGCAGTCTCGGACTTCGAGTACGAGCTGCAGATGGCCAGCATGAACCGCCGGCTGGTACCCGAGGTAGACACCCTGTTCCTCACCCCCGCGGAGCCCTATGCCTACCTCTCCGCGAACCTGGTGCGCGAGATCGCCTCCCTCGGCGGCGACGTCGGCCCCTTCGTACACCCGGAGGTCGCGAGCGCCCTGGTGGCCAAGCTCCGCGCCGGAAAGAGCTGACATCGAGGGCGCGGGGGCGTCATGCCGCAGGGATCACCGGGCGAGTCTCAGCATGAGTCGAACAGCGGAGTCTCAGCGTGAACCCGAACACTGGGTGCGTGGTAATCGCATTTTCGACAGGGGACCTATGGTTAAAATGGTTCCGGTTGAAGAGCGGCGGCGCCCGATCGTCCGGGAGCTTCGATCGGGGCCAAGTTTGGGACGGTGGCGGCGGAATTTGGAGTGAGCGTGAGCCCGGTGGCCTCTTGGGTGGATCACGTCCGCGGCAAACGTATCGACCGGTTGGTGTTCCCTGTGTGCCGATGTAAGGGCGGACCGGCGCTTCTGCCCCGGCGCGGACCGCTTTCACACCGCGAAATCATCGCCCAGCCCGTCCGATGAGATATTGCCGACACAATCTCCGTTGACAACGCGCGTTGAAATTCCTACCCTTTACCGTGAGCGGCCCCAGTTGGTGCGAGCGAGCGAGTCGGCCGTTGTGGTGAGCCGGAAGGGCGCCGTGCAGCCTACAGGCCGGATTCCCAGGGGCTCCCCACCCTGGCTCCGAGTCATCTTCGTCGAGTGGGGACAGGAAGGTGAGCGCTGCGTATTGAAGCCGGACGGCTTGTGGCTCTTGGTGTCATTCCGGACGGCAACCGACGGTGGGCCCGAATGCAGGGTGTTCCTTACCACCAGGGCTACCGCACCTCCATGGGCGTGCTGTTGGAGGTCGTCTCGCAGTTCTTCCTGCAAGCGCCGACACTCCAAACGATCGTCATCTACATGATGAGTCGGCGGAACCTCTCGAGGAAACGCGACGACCTGGACGCCGTGATAGCAGCGGAAACCGAGTTCTGTGATCGCGCTCTGCCCCTCCTGTGCGTGCAATTGGACGCCCGCGTGATTCCGGTCGGCCTCTCGAACCTCGAAGATGTGCTTGCCACCTCCCTCACGGCCGCGACCGTCGAGCGCTATATATCGGCGTTCCACGGCGTTCGCGAACGAACGGCCCACCACAAGCAGAGAACGGTCTATCTGCTTGCAGGTTACGACCCTTTCGACGAACTAGCGCGGGTTGCGTCGAGAGCTGACATGACCCGCATTTCGGTGGATTCTCTTGAGGTGCCGCTCATGCTTGATCTTGTAGTTCGGACTGGCAACGTCCGCCGGCTGAGCGATTTCGTTCCTCTTCAGGCCGGCTACGCTGAGCTGTTCTTCCTCGACAAGATGTTCCCGGACGTTACCCCACAGGATGTCGGCGCCATTCTCGAGGAGTACCGTTCTCGCGTTAGGACCTTCGGCTCGTGAGTGGCCTGAAAGTCCTTTCATCCAAGCCACCCGTGGCGGCTGGGTCTTCACAACAGAGTCGCCTGCTTCTCATGCTTCCCGTCTACAACCAGGTCGCGGAGCTAGAGGCTCTGTTCCGCTCTCTAGAAGGGCGCTGGAAATTCAGCGTCCTCGCAGTGGACGATGGTTCAACAGATGACTCGGTAGCCCTTCTTGAGGACTGGCTGGGCCGGCGCACAGTGATCCGTCACGTGCGCAATGAAGGTTACGGGGCGGCGATCTGCAGCGGGCTCAAGTATGCGCTGCGCGAGAAGTACGACTTTCTCTTGTCGTTCGATGCCGACCTGCAACACGACGCCCGCTTCATTGCGGCGTTCCTCGACCTTGCAGGGACAGCCGACATCATTTCGGGAAGCCGCTATCTCCGAGCATCTCCGCGTCTGTCAGAGACGCCGAAACTTCGCGAGATGGGTAACCGGCTGTATCGACATCTCTTGGCGGCTTTCACTCCGCTGGTGCTGACCGATGTGTGGTGCGGGATGCGGCTCGTTCGCGTGGCAGCTGCTGAACGCCTGTCGATCCGTTCGACGGGCTACGAGTACCCATTGGAATTCTGGCCGTCTGTCGCACAAGCGGGCCTTAGTGTTCGTGAGATCGCGGTGCCCCTTATCTACTACGACCGCGATTTCCTCCGTGACAGTGATCCGACCGTCCTTCGAGACCGTGGAAAGCTGTTTCTGCGGACGTTCATCCAAACGGTTAGGCGAGCGTTCGACGTCGACCCTCGCCGCGTGGTAGATGAAACGCAGCGTGCGCTAGCGTCTGGTGCGTTTCCGTTCGAGACTGGGGAACGTGTTGTGATCCAGCAGGTCGTCTCTGAAGTGATCGCAGGCGTTAACTGGGGCCATCCTTGCGCGGCCACCACGGCGCAACGATGACACCCGGGGGACAGGTAATGGCCAAGAACGAGGGCAGTGTTCGCAGGCGATTAGTGGCGTCGTGGGTTCTCTACGACTTCGCCAACTCCTCCTATGCACTTGTGATCCCGGCGGCGCTCTTCCCGCTCTATCTCAACGAATACGTCCTACGGTCGTCCCCGGCTGCAAACCTAGTGTGGGGGCTCCTGACAGGTCTTTCGGTCCTCTTCGC
>JBGTEZ010000235.1:0-7302 GCA_041747535.1 Gemmatimonadaceae bacterium | reverse complement strand
CCGGCGCCGATCGTCCCGCGCGCGTGCCGCGGCCCGAACTTTCCGGTCAGCGTCATCGGAAAATCACTGTCGATTCCACCGTGCACCGTATCGAAGCGGAAGTTCGCATCGAAGCGGACCGGAACTATGATCGTCACCGAGCCGTTGACCGTCTTGAAGTCCATGTCGTCGACTCCCTGCAGCGACGTCATGCGGGCCTCGACGTCACCATTCACCGTCTCGGCACTTACCGGACCGACCGCCGTATTGACGTCCACGGCCCCGTTCACCGAATTGGCTCGCACCGGTCCGCCAGCGTTCTTCACCTCGACCCCACCGTTCACGGTGCGAGCTTTCACTTCCGCTCCCACATCGCGCACCGACACGGCGCCATTGACCGAGTTCGCCCCGACCCTCAGACCTTTCGGCACCTGGACGGTGAACTTGACGGTGGTGTGGTTCTGGTTGCTCTGGTTGCGCCGGATCGACTGGTAGCCGCCGTCCTCGCATCTGGAGCTGTCATTCCAGATCGCGCAGATGGTGACGTTGCCGCCCTCCTGCACGACCTCGTAGTGAACGTCGTCCCTGCCACGATTGTCGTAGCGCTTTTCGGCGAGCACGTGCACCATATTGTCCGGGCTCGGCGTGAACTCGACGGAACCGTTGATGTTGAAGACGTTCATCCAGCGTCCGTTGTCGACGCGCCCGTCCCACTTCCAGGTGGTGCCTTCGCGTCCGAACTGCTGCTGCGCTGATATCGGCGCGGCGATGAGTGCCAGCGCCGCGACTGTGAGAAGGGTGGACCTATTCATCGTCTCTCCGGGTGGGTGTATCCGACGTCTGGTTGTTGATCACGATACGGCCGCTGAAGCTGCTCGCCGATATCCTGGCGCGGCCATCTCCAATGGTGAACTCGAAGCTGCCGCGCTGCCGCCCTCTGCCGCCCGGCTGCCTGATCGCCGTGAAGTCGGTGGTCACATCTCCGCTGAAGGTCTCGACGCGGACGTGCGCGCCGGATGTACGGGGAATGTTGAGGCGAACCGTTCCCGAGTGCGACTCGAACCCGTACTTGCCGCCGGCTTCGATGCTGCCCGTGTAGAGAATGTCGCCGCTGACAGTCTCGGTGCGGACATCGCGCGACTGAATGCCGACCAGTCGTATCGTCCCGCTCACCGTCGAAGCGTCGACACTCCCGGAAACCGTCTCGGCGCGCACACTGCCGCTGACGCTTTCGGCGCGCAGGTTCCCGTTCACCTGTGAGGCGCGCACGCCGCCCGACACCGACTCGATATTCACTTCCCTCACGCCCGCCGTGACTTCGACATCGCCGCTCACACTGCTGGCGTGGATCTCGCCCTGCGAGCCTGTCGCGGTGACATCGCCCGAGACCGCTTCGAGACTGAGGCGTGTTCCGCGCGGAACCGAGACGTCGTACCTCGCGTCGCCGCGGTTGCTCTGGCCACGGCGATCCTCATGATCGACTCTCAGCGTAATTCTGCTGGAGTTGGCATCGAGCCGAAGGCGGGCGCCGCCGGTGGCCGCCGCCGAGATTCTGACATCGGGACGATCCCACCCCGTCACCCTGATCGTGCCGGAGATCAGTGAGAGATCGACTGTGCCCTGCCGATCGATCCGTACCGTGGTGTCGATCTGGGTGCGCCCCTGTGCGCCCGCGCCAAGCGGGAGTGCCAGGCTGAGCGCCGAGGCGACCAGCAGCTGTGTGAGCTTCATGTTGCTTTCCATTTAGGTGCTGGCCGGCAGCATCGCCGCCGTCCGGAGAAGCTCGACCTTTTTGTCGAGCGCGTGTGAGAGCTGATGGGTGAGCATCGAGCTGGCGGGGTCGCGCCTGAGCGCCTCTTTGCTCTGCGCGATCGCCGCGTCGATGATCCTGAGGTTCTTGTCGATGATCGCGACGGTGGCTGGATCGAGATCCGCCTTCCGCCAGCTCATGATCGCCTGCAGCATCACGATTTCCTTGTTGTAGACCGCTTCGGTGGCCGAGCGGCTGGCGAGTGTCGGCGCGGGGCGGGGGCGAGGCGCTGCCGTACGAGCGCCAGATCCAGTGTTGCGTTGCTCCGAAGAGGCCGGGCTCCCGGTGGTGACACCGCTCTCGTCCGACACGGCCTCGACGACGACTCCGGGGCCGGTCATGGTCGGCGCAATTGCGACACTGCTGGGCGCGGTCTCGCGAGCGGCGCGTGAAGTCAGGAGGTAGGTGGTTCCAGCCGTCAACACCACCAACGCTGCCGCCGCCGCTCCCATCCACATCGGGATTACCCTTCGTCCGCGCGGACTGATATCGGGAGTCGGCTCCGCCCGCGCAACCGCGACCGGGGGGATCGCGACGACCGGCGGAATCGCGACCGGCGGGATCGCGAACGCGACGACCGGGGTTCCGATCCGGCTCTCGATGCCCGCCCACAGATCACGCACAGGAACGAGGTCGGGCAGAGCCGCCGCTTCCCGTTCGATGTTCCGAAGGTCCCGCACGAGGCCCGCGCAACGGAGGCACTGGCCGAGATGCTCCTCTACTGACGAGCGCACCCAGGCCTCCAGAGTCTCGTCGAGATAGTCCGGAAGAGTTGCCTCGACTGCTTCGCAGGTCATGTTGAATGTGTTCATCGTTCCAGTGCCTCTCTCAGGAGAAGTCTCGCGCGGTGGAGCTGCGCCTTGCTTCCGCCAACCGTGATTCCAAAAATTCCGGCGATCTCTTCGTGCTTGTACCCTTCCACGTCGTGCAGAACGAATATCCGTCGCGCTCCAGCCGGGAGCTTGCCAATCGCCATTTGCAGGTCCATCCGCTCGGCGTGCAGCGGTGCACCCGATACTTCGCTCCAGCGCTCTTCGTCCGCGCTACCTTCGTCCATCCTCGCCGCGTGCTTGCCGTCCGATTTCCGGGCGTTGAGGACGACGTTTACCGCCAACCGGTGGAGCCATGTCGAGAACGCGCTCTCGCCCCTGAACTGCGGAAGCTTTTCCCACGTCCTGACGAACACGTCCTGAGTCAGCTCCTCCCCCTTCGTCCGGCTTCCGGACATCCGCGCGCACAGCGAGTAAACCCTGTTCGCATGCGTCCGGTAAAGCCGCTCGAAAGCCTGGCGATCGCCGGTGGCGGCCAGCGCCACGTCTGCCGAGTCACTCATTAACGGGGATACCGCTTTTGACGCCGCCAATCCCATGCGATTGTTGTCGGTTTGCTGTTGCAAGATTTGATTGCGTACGGGCGGCCGGGGTTTGAACGCCGAACGAAATAACTCGTTCCCGTTGCTGGAGATATGACAGCGGGCCCGGGCAGTTGGTTTGAACGGGCTTTCGCCCTCGCTGGGGGGATGGAAGCGGGGCTGGCGCGGTCAACCCGCCCCCAGCACCCGGCCGAGCGCGGCGACCCTCTCCTTGAGGTCGGCATCGCTATCTGCCACCAGCGTCACATGCCCGACCTTTCGCCGCTCGGTCGGGGACTTCCCGTACAGATGCAGGTGTGATCCGGGGACGGCAAGCACGGCCTCGCGCGAAGGGATCTCGCCGATGATGTTGAGCATTGCCGAGCGCCCGTGCGGGGCGGGAGATCCGAGCGGCAGCGATAGAATCGCACGCAGATGGTTCTCGAACTGGCTGGTTTCCGCACCCTCGATGGTCCAGTGCCCGGAGTTGTGGACGCGCGGCGCGATCTCGTTGGCGAGCAGCTCCCCATCGACCGAAAACAATTCGAGCGCCAGGACGCCAACGTAGTCGAACCTGTTGATGACCCTGCGGCAATATTCGATCGCCCTGTCGCGCATCTCCGCGGTCGCGCCCGGTGCCGGCACGGTTGTCTTCCGCAGAATTCCCTCGCGATGAACGTTTTCCGCGAGCGGATAGAACGCCTCTCCGCCGGAGCTGTCGCGCACGCCGATGATCGAGAGCTCGTTATCGAAAGCGACGTACTTCTCGAGGATGAGCGAGTTGCCGCCGATACGCTTCCAGGCGTCATCGAGGGCAGATTCGCCCCGGATCACGATCTGGCCTTTCCCATCGTATCCCATCCGGCGCGTCTTGAGCACGACCGGAAATCCAATTCGCGCCGCAGCCGCTCCGAGCTCGGCCAATGTCGCTACCGGCGCGAACTCCGGAACGGGAATCTGCAGCTCGCGAAAGAGAGTTTTCTCGAGCAACCTGTCCTGCGCCGTTTCCAGTGCGGCGAGCGGGGGAAAAACCGGAACCCGCTCGGCGACGAAGCGAACCGCATCGAGCGGAATGCTCTCGAATTCGTAGGTTACGACATCGACTCCTTCGAGGAACCGCTCGAGCGCGTCATGGTCGTCGTACGCCGCCGATACGAGCTCTCCGATTTGCCCGACGGGAGCTCCGGAGCTCGGATCGAAAAAACGGAACTGTATGCCCAGCTGGTAGCCGGACAGCGCGAGCATGCGCCCGAGCTGGCCGCCACCGAGCACTCCGACTCTCACTCGCCGCCGGCTGGATCGGGCTCGGCGAGCACCGCGCTGGTCTGCTCCGCGCGAAAGGTGCGCAGCGCCTCACGCACCTCCGGCCGCGTCGCTCCAATTATTCCCGCGGCGAGCAAGGCGGCATTGATCGCGCCTGCTTTTCCGATAGCTAGTGTTCCCACCGGTACGCCCGCCGGCATCTGCACGATCGAAAGGAGTGAGTCGATCCCCTGGAGCGTTTTCGTTTCGACGGGAACGCCGAGCACCGGAAGAATCGTCTTGGCCGCCGTCATTCCAGGGAGGTGAGCAGAGCCGCCGGCGCCGGCGATGATCACCTGGATGCCGCGCGATTCAGCCGACTCCGCGTATTCGAACAGCAAGTCGGGCGTGCGGTGCGCCGAGACAACCTTCGTCTCGTGGGGCACGCCCAGCGCGGTGAGCATTTGCGCGGCGTGCTGCATCGTTTCCCAATCCGATTTGGAACCCATTATCAGAGCGACCAGCGGCTCGGTCACGTCGTTCTCCTGGTCGGGTAAGTCAGCTCTCCTCGATCCGTTCGTCGTCTTCATCGGGCACTCCGACGTCGTCGAGGGCGAGCCGCTCCTGGTCGTCCATCGAGCCCTGGTGCTCGATCTCGAGGATCAGGTCGCTGATGCGGCAGAAGCTTTTTCGGTGGTGCGGAGTGATGCCGTACGACGTAAGGCCGGCAACGTGCTCGCGCGTCGTGTATCCAGCGTTGTGGTCCCAAATATAGTGCGGATAACGCATACCGAGCCGCGTCATCAGCAGGTCGCGGGTGACTTTCGCGAGGATCGAGGCGCAGGCGATGCTGAAGCAGCGGGAGTCGCCGTGCACGACGGCGGTGTGCGGGATTGGAAGCGTGCGCATCGCGCGTCCATCTATTACGACGTGATCAGGCGTTACGCCGAGCCTGCCGAGCGCGCGCCGCATTGCGAGCACGCTCGCCTGATAGATGTTGATCTGGTCGATCTCACGCACCGAAGCGGCGCCGATCGCGAACGCGACGGCACGCTCGCGAATTTTCACGGCGAGACGCACGCGCTGGTCGTGGCTTAGCCGTTTGGAGTCGTCGACGCCGGCAATCGCGCGGGTGTCAGGGGGCATGATCACCGCACAAGCTACGACGGGGCCGGCGATCGGACCTCGCCCCACTTCATCGACTCCGGCGAGCAGCGGACCCTTCTGGGCGCGCAGGTCGCGCTCGATGGTGGTCCAGCGCTTCCGCCGCGGGACCAGCTTGCGGCGGGTGTCTCTGATGGTGGGAGGAAATTCGTTCTCGGGCCCGGGCGAGTCGCGGGCGGAATCTTCCCGCATACCGCTAGCTCGCTCGGGAAGCCGGCGGAGGAGCTACGCTTCTGCTCCGGGCACGACGACCTTCGCCTTCTTTTCCTTGATGCGGGTCGCCTTGCCGGTGAGGTGGCGGAGATAGTACAGCTTGGCGCGACGGACGCGGCCGCGGCGGACGACGCTGATCTCCGAGATCATCGGGCTATGGACGGGGAAGATGCGCTCGACACCGATGCCGTTGGAGATCTTTCTCACCGTGAAGGTCGCGCTGACTCCGCTGCCACGCTTCGCAATGCAGACGCCCTCGAATGCCTGAAGCCTTTCCTTGTCGCCTTCGCGCACGCGTACGTTCACGCGCAGCGTGTCACCCGCTCTGAACGGGGGGACGTTGTCGCGAAGCCACTCTTTCTGGGTTTCAATGAAGGGATGCATATGTCGCTCGGGGCTGGGGGGACAGCCGGTTGTAAAGACGTGTTTAGGGCGGTCGTGAGAAGCCTTCAAACATAAGCTTTTGACCGGAACGGGTCAACTAAGACCAGAGTCAACTGAAACCTGGCACGACCCAGATGCGAGGTATCGCAAGCGTGTGCTCGAGAGAGCGCCCGGACTATAGATTGCGACGGAAGCCTGCAACGGCTACCACACAACCCCCGGAGGGCAAAATGAAGAGCGTTGTCGGACGAATCTGGCCAGTGGTATTGATGTCAGTCCTTAGCGGCTGCAGCGACCTGACGGGGCCTGAGTCCTTCCCGGAAGCGCGGCAATTGTGGGACACTCAAGGTCTGTCGTCGTACGCGTACGTCACGAGGCAGACGTGCTTCTGCGGCTTCTCAGACGAGCCAAAAATTGTCACGGTAGTGAACGATCAGGTTGTCACGGTCGTTGAACAAAGAACGGGAGCCTCGGTCCCTGTCGAGGGTTGGTCAACCGTCGAAGGTCTTTTCGAGCGAGCGGAGAGTGCCGCCGCGAACGACCGCCTAACCGAAAGCCGGTTTCATCCGACCCTGGGGTATCCCACCCTCCTGGAGATCTGCTGCCGGGCGAATGATTCGGGCGTTCGACACGTGATCACGGATTTGTACCCGATTGGAGTGATCGCACTCCATAGCTAGAGGTCTTTGCTGGGGCGGCGCTGATCCGTCCGCCGCCTCCCCTCCTCCTCTCGCCATTTCGCGATCTTCGCGTGATCGCCCGACAGCAGCACCTCGGGCACGCCGAATCCCCTGAAGTCCGGCGGTCTGGTGTAGCTTGGCGCGCTGATTCCGCGTCCAAAGAACGAATCGCCCCTCGCGCTGTCGAGATCGGACATCGCGCCCGGCAGCAGCCGCACCGTCGCATCGATGATCGCCAGCGCCGCGGCTTCACCGCCGCTCAGAACGAAATCGCCGAGTGAGACTTCTTCCGTCGCAAGGTGGTCGGCCACTCTCTGGTCGATGTCCTTGTAGTGCCCGCAGAGGATCGTCAGCTCCTCACCCTTCCCGAAACGCTCCGCGTCGGCGTGCGAGAACACCCGGCCGCGCGGCGAAAGAAGCACGATCGGCGCGGTGGCACCAATTGACTCCACCGCCTCGAAAAAGGGCTCCGGCTTCAT
>JBGTEZ010000234.1:0-3902 GCA_041747535.1 Gemmatimonadaceae bacterium | reverse complement strand
ATCTCGGCCGACAACGATCCAGGCAAGGGATCGGCGGTACTCGTCATCGCCAACGCCGCCGCAGAGGATAACTGCGGGCAGGTAGCGGTCGCCGGCGCGCGCAGCGACCGTGCTCCGATGTCGGCTCCGTTCCCGGTTGGACTCACGAAGATTACCTGGACTGCTTCGGACGAGTCCGGCAACAGTGCCTCCGCGATCCAGAACGTCGTGGTTCGCGATGTCGAGGCGCCGAGGATCAGCGGCGCGGACGTCTCTCTCGACGCGACGAGCCGCAGTGGCGCCCTCGTCAACTTCGTATTGGCTTACAGCGACAACGTCGGCGTCGCGGAAGTCTCCTGCACGCGCCAGTCGGGAAGCATGTTCCCGGCAGGCCGGACGAGCGTGACCTGCACCGCAGTTGATGCGGCAGGCAACCGGGCCTCGGCCAGCTTCCTCGTGATCGTCCATGGTGCGGCCGAGCAGATCGCTGCCGTGATCGACTTCGTGGAAGACCTGAACCTGAGCAGCGGCACGGCAAACCCGCTGCTGAACCAGCTGCGTCACGCCCTCGCAGACGTCGAAAACGAGAACGGCGCGTCGTGCAAGAAGATCGACGATTTCATCAGGATGCTGACCGAGCGCAAGAAGAGCTTGGAGCTCTCAGCGGCTGAAGTTTCGGAGATCCTTGCCGATGCGAGACGCATTCAGGCGGTGCTGGGCTGCCAGTAACCTGAACACCGAACCAACGGTTACGGAGGGCGCATTCGAAAGAGTGCGCCCTTCGTGCTTTTTCGGCATGTCTTCTGCACACTTCGAGAGGCATGACACAGCCAAAGAAGCTGGACGAGCTATATGGCCTCATCGAAGGAATCGAGACGGCGATGTTCACCACCCGCCGTCCGAACGGACAGCTGGTTTCCCGCCCGATGGCGACCCAGGCTCGCATCCAGGATGCGGATCTCTGGTTCGTCACCGACTCGGAGGGGGACAAGCTCGACGACCTCGCGCTCGATCCGCACGTGAACTGCGCCTACTACAACAACAGCTCGAAGGAGTGGGTGTCGGTCTCGGGAGTCGCGCGCGTCTCCAGGAACAAGTCCAAGATCCGGCAGCTGTACAAGGAGGATTGGAAAGCCTGGTTCGGCGACGAGGGTGGCGACCGCGACGGCGGGCCCAACGATCCCCGCATCGCGCTCATTCTCGTTGACGCCGACTCGGCGTCGTACATGAAGGTGAACCGGGCCAAGCCGATGGTGCTGTTCCAGGCGATCAGAAGCCGCGTCACCGGTCACCGTCCGACGCCGCCCGAGGTGCGTGAGGTTACGGGCGCGGATCTGATGCCCTGAGGGGCACCATCTCGTCGTAGATCGTTCCAACCACCAGCGGATTCTTCCAGTACTCGGTGTGCGCGACGAGAAGCGTCGTCGCCTCCTGGTCGCGAACGTTGTGAACGCGCTGGGCAAGGGTCGCCGCCGGGAAGTCGTGCAGCTCGCGCGGCGGGTCGTACAGGTCGAGCGGGCCGCTGATGATGTCCCACGGTGACCATACGTTGATCCAGCGCCTCGGCCGGAGCGCGTAGTCCTGAATGAGGGGCTGCACGGAGCCCGCCAGAGCTTCGCGCGCTTCGCTCGTCCCGCGTGCCTGCACCGCGAAGACGAACGCCGTCTTGTCGAGCGGGCTTCCAAAGGTCAGGAACAGCGGCGTCCGGCGCACGACGTCGAGCGGCCTCCCCGCTTCTTTGAGAGGCGTCGATTGGCGAATCGATTCGTCCTCGAGGATCAGCATGTTGAGCGCGTCGTACGCGATGACGCTGCCGAGCGAGTGTCCCACCACGATCACCCTGTCGTACTCGTTCTGTGAGTAAACCGCTTTCGCCGCGTTGTAGACCTTGAGCTTGATCTCGCGGCGGAGGTCGTTGAACGCGTCGAGCTTGTAGGGCATGACGTAGATCGCGACATCGCCCACGAACTGAACGAGTATCAGCCTGATGAACACGCTCGCGGCGACGAGGAGCGGCCAGGCGACGTTCTGGGCGAGGCCGGATGTGCTGGTCGCGCTGGCGTCGAACGTCCTTACGAAGAAAGCGACGAGCGCCACGAGCGCGGCGGCGAGGGCGAGAAACGTGAGCGCGACGGCGGTCGTCAGAAGCGCGGTCTTCCTGTCCTCGAGATCGCGCTTGAGACCCTTGACGATTCTCCAGGTCCAGCGGCCGAGGATGACGGCCGCAACCACGATCGCGACGCGCAGGGCGGTCGCGTCGAAGACGCCGTTGAACCGTTCGACCACTGCCGCGCCCGCGAGCAGGTGCCATATCTGCGACGCGCCCGTCATGTCGCGCACGTGGCCGTAGAAGACGAAGGGAATCCCCGCGCCGGCCAGGATCACGACGAACAGGGTAACGACGAAGAAGAACACTGTGACGGCGCTCCAGACTTTGCGGATCGGGCGGGTCAGCTCGTGTTGTCGAATGATCACCGCGGCAGCGAGGGAGAGGCCGAACACCCCCATCACCGCGACGACGAGGTTGAACGTCGTGGTCAGGTCGGCGAAGAGATTGTCGGAAAGCCACGGTGGCCTCACTCCGAGGAGCGCGCGCGCGGCGGCGACGACCGCGATGGCCGAGTTCATGACGACTAGCGACGCGACGGCGGCGAGGGCGGTGAGCAGAAAGAAAACGGTGCGCACCGGTATCGGCAGCTCGGGATATTTCCCGAACAGCCAGCGCCGGAATTTTCCCTTGGTGTGACGCAGACCGTTCAACCCGGCGCCGGTAAGAAAGCCGATGACGTTGCGCGCGGTGGTCCGCCCCTCGGTGAGGGGAGCCCAATAGCCCTCGTACAAGTGAACTTCGACTGCGTCGTCGCCGGACTTGAGCCGCAGCTCGATGCGATTGAGCCAGTCGGCTCCCGATTTGATGGTGCGGCCAACCGGGTTGGGATTGTGGTGGCCGAGCTCGATGTCCAGCGCGCGCAACGAGGTCGCGACCTGATCGATGGTCTGGAAGGGGATGGGCTGCCCCATACCATGGGTGAAGAAGACGGCGTATCGGGTTCTCAGCCTGTCCGGGGCCGGCGGACTTCCGACCGCGTACGCGGCTTCGGTCTTTCCCTCGTCCTGATGGGCCGGGTTGTCCAAGCTCGCTCCCGTCGTTGCAGGGTCTCGGTGCTGGCGCCCCAACGGTAATGCGGGAGGTGCGCCCCTGATATGCTGAATTCATATCACCCAGAGGCCGAATCTCTATCACCAAGCACGTGCGATCGTTGCGGCTGGCCGTGTTAACCCAATAAGGCAGGGTTTCCCGCCCTACCTCTGCCAAATTGTCACGGCGCCCCTCCAATTAGAGGGGCGATTCGAGCATATTGGGCGAGTCCAATCCCGCCGTACCCGACGGCCCGCACCTGGTCCTCACACCGCAGTTAGTCCGCAGTCCGCAGTTAGTCCGCGGTCCGCAGTTAGTCCGCAGTCCGCAGTTAGTCAGCAGTCCGCAACTAGCTCAATCCGCCCAATGACCGCCACCTCCCTCAAACGAACCCCCCTCCACCCCGTCCACGCCGCGCTGGGCGCCAAGCTCGTGCCCTTTGCCGGGTTCGAGATGCCCGTCCAGTACCCCACCGGCATAACGGCCGAGCATAAAGCGGTAAGGGAGAAAGCAGGGCTGTTCGATGTGAGCCACATGGGTGAGTTCTTCGTCCGCGGAGCGCAGGCGGTGGAGTTCGTGAATCACGTAACCACCAATGACGTCGGCGCGCTCAAGCCGGGACAGGCGCACTACTCCACGATCTTGCGCGAGGATGGAACGACGGTGGACGACTGCCTCGTCTACCGCGAGGGCGACGGCCTCATGATGGTCGTCAACGGCTCCAACATCGACAAGGACTTCAAGCACCTGAGCGAGTACCTCCACCGCTTCGACGCAACACTCG
>JBGTEZ010000233.1:0-9073 GCA_041747535.1 Gemmatimonadaceae bacterium | reverse complement strand
TCGTATTCTTCGGTTCCGCGATAGAACACGCCCGCGTTTCCGCCGGGGCTGATCGTCCAGTCGAAGGCGAGCTCGAAGTCTCCGTACTGGTTTGCCGTCATCAGGTCGCCGATCGGACCGCTCTTGGTGAGCGTGCCGTTGACGACGCTCCATCCCGCCGGAACCGTCGGCGTCTTGTAGCCGCGCCAGCCGGAGGTCGTCGTTCCGTCGAACAGCGGCTGCCACCCGGCCGCGCGCTGCGCCGCGGTCAGGCCGCTCATGTCGGCGGTCGCGGCGGGAACCGTCGAATCAGGCGTCACGCTCGCGCTACCACCGGAGCTGCTCGTTCCCGCCGGCGCGCAACCGGCAACCAGTACAAGCTGAGCGACGACCGTCAGTGCGGCTGATCTCTGCATTATCGATTCCTCGTGGTAGTGGTGTCAGACTTCCCAGCCCGGCCGGTACTCGCGAGTCAGGTATTGATTCGCTTCCGGAATGTTGGTGATCTCCATCTTTTCCCCGTTGTACAAAATCTTCCTGCCCTGACCGGTGCGCAGCGCGACGAGCCCCAGCAGCATCGTCTCAGTAAGATCGGACGCGTACTCGAACGGCGAAACAGCCGTGCCTTGTCCCTTGATCGCGTTGGCCCAGTTCATCTCGTGGCTGACGGTAATGCGCGGGATTGTCTTCGGCACCAGCGCCGCCTCTTCGGTAAGCGCGACCGGAAAGAGGCGAGGATTGGCGCCGTAGGTGTCGTGCATGAGAATCCCTTTCTCGCCGATGAAGATCGTGCCGCCATTGCTGTTGATCGGGACATCGTCGGGGAGCAGATCGGGGCGCTGCGGCAACAGGCCGCCGTCGTACCAGCTCAATTTGACCGGCGGCTGCGCGCCGCGCGCCGGGAACTCGTAGTGGACGGTCGTGGCGACAGGATACGACACCGGCTGCAGGTATCCACGCGCTTCTCTCGATCCGGGCGCGGCCTTCGGATCCGGCGGGATCGGCATCACTCCCCATTGCGTCGATGTCGCCTCGATCGACGTGGGATACTTGAGGCCAAGGGCCCAGTAGGGATGATCGATGAGGTGAGCTCCCATGTCGCCGAGTGCTCCGACGCCGAAGGGCAGCCAGCCGCGCCAGTTGAACGGGTGGTAGACCGGATGATACGGAAGGTTCTCCGGCACTGGCCCCAGATAGAGATCCCAGCGGAAATCCGGAGGCGGCGGCGAGGACGCCATCGCCGCCGCCAGCACCATGTTCACATAACGGAAGCTCCACGGATTTCCGAATGGGCTGTTTGGCGCCTCCGGCATTGCGCCGCCAGCGGGACGGGGAACTCCCTGTGGCCAATAGGTAACCGGACGGTTGGTCCACACGTGGACATCGCGAATCGGACCGAGGACGCCGGCCTGAACCCATTCGTTGATGAAGCGCGCGGTGTCGGTCGAGTGCCCCTGGTTACCCATCTGCGTGACGAGGCGCGGATTCGACATCGCGAGGTTCTTGAGCACCCGCGCTTCGTGCACCGAGTAGGTGAGCGGCTTCTGCACGTAAACGTGCTTCCCGGCCTGCATTGCCATCTTGGCGATGATCGCGTGCGTATGATCCGGCGTGGCGACGACGATCCCGTCGATGTCTTTCTGCTTCGCGAGCATCTCGCGGAAATCGGTATAGCGGGCGGCCTTGTCGAACTTCGCGTTGAGGATGACGCCCTCGGGACGGTCCTTCTTGTCGCCGTCCTTGAGCTTTTCTCTGACTTTTTTCTCGGTAAAAGCGAAATCGACGTCGGCCCAGGCGACAAAATTTTCGGTCTGCGCGAGCGGTTCCGCGTTTTCCTTTCCCATCCCGCCCAGGCCCACGACGGCGAAGTTGATCGTATCGCTCGGCGCCTGGAATCCCACCCCGCCGAGCACGTGACGGGGAACGATCATCACCCCCAGACCGATCTTGCCCGCGTCGGAAACGAAACGGCGACGCGTGACTTTCTTCCCGGTCATGATTGCTGTTCTCCGTTGTCGATTCGAGGAGTCAGTACTCGAGCGAGGCCAGGTATTTGTAGCTGGTGCCGATCGACGCCATCGGATCGGCCGGCTGATCGTGCTCCACGAAGTAGTGTTGTATCCCCGCCTTCCCGCCTTCCGCAAAAATCCCGCGGAAATTGATCGACCCGCTGCCGACCTCGGTCATGACGTGATCGGGCGGGCCTTTGGAGTCCTTGACGTGGACCAGCGGAAACCGCTTGCCGTATTTCGTGAAGTAGGTCGTGGGTACCGCACCGCCCTTGGTCAACCAGTACAGATCCAGCTCGAAGTCCACCAGCGCCGGATCCGTCTCGGAGATCAGCACTTCAAGGGGAATGGACGGCGCAGTCGCGCCCGCCGCGGGAGGAAGTGGTGCGAGCTCGAAATCGTGATTGTGATATGCGAATCGCAAACCCGCGTCGCGCGCGATTCGCGCGGCTCCGTTGAACTCGGCGGCGAGGCGCTTCCACGCATCTAGGTTTCCGCGGTCCGACTCGGCCAGCCACGGAATGGTGACCCACTGGTGCCCGGCCTGCTTCGCGTCGGCGAGGGTCTTTTGCCAGTCCTTCCGCATCAGGTCGATCGGAACGTGTGTCGAAGGGGAAGTCAGACCGTTCTGCGCGAGGAGGTCGCGGATCTGCGCCGGCGTTCGGCCGAAGTACCCAGCGAACTCGACCTCCTTGAATCCGGTCGCTGCGACGCGCGCGAGCGTTCCTGGGAGGTCGGCCTGCATCTGATCGCGAACAGTGTATAGCTGGAGCCCGATGCGATTGAGCTTGCGCCGCGTGGCGACAGCCCCTCCGTTTGCGGCGGGGCTGCATCCGCTGGCAATTCCGAGGGCCGCCGTGCCGAGCGTCATTAGAAAGTCGCGTCGATTCTGTGCTGTCACTGGATGAGGGTGAGGTTCCGGCTAGTATGCTCCGTGACCGCTGACTCCGCAACACGGCGGACCAACTGCGGCGCCCGGTCCATCTCTATCTCCCCGTCAGCTCCAAACGCGTGTAGACGAACCGGCCGTTGTAGCCGAAAGGAGACGCCGGTGGAAACGGGAAGATATCGAAGCCGTTGTTCGCGCTCATCTTGTCGGGATAAACGTCGAACAGGTTTCTCGATCCGAGCGAGAGCTTGAATCCCCTGATCGGCGTAAATCCGAGCTCCACGTCCACCAGTGCCTTGGCGCCGTAAGTCTGGACGTCCGCTTCGGAGTAGCTGTAGAGTGATGAGGTGTACTTGCCGTAGTGGGAGTACCGGACGAGGCCGTTCCACCATCCGCGAGTGTACTGCGCGGTCGCGGTGCTCCGCCATGCGGGCCGTTCCTTCGTCATCGCGAGCAGGCCGCCCTCGTCATACTTGCCGATCAGCTCCTCGCCCGTCCCCTCGAGCTCGGGCGGAAGCGGGATGCTGCTC
The DNA here is from genome assembly GCA_041747535.1 of Gemmatimonadaceae bacterium. GTDB lineage: Bacteria > Gemmatimonadota > Gemmatimonadetes > Gemmatimonadales > Gemmatimonadaceae > UBA4720. The sequence continues at coordinate 5,666 of JBGTEZ010000233.1, read as the reverse complement.
TCGTTGGGAATGGTGGTTCGGGTGAAATTGAAAGCGGCATTGAGGCCGAGCGTCCCGCCAAGCGCGGCGGCAGTGTAATCTCCCGTGATGTCTAGACCGCGCGTGCGGGAGTCGATTGCGTTGGTGAAGTACTGCGCCGCCTCCGCCCGGGATCCGATGGTGCGAAGTATCGACGCCACGCTGTCGGTGTCGAGAAATCCGGTGAGGACGATCCGGTCATCGACGTTTATCAGGTAGAAATCACTGGTGAAGGTGAGGTTCTGGATCGGGGTGATCGCGAACCCCGCGCTGAAGTTGCGCGACGACTCGGCTTTGAGAGGGCGAGCGCCCAGCGCCCGCGCCTCCGCGGAATTAACCGGGAAGATGCCGATCTCGAACGGCACGGGATTGCCGGTGATCGGGTCTGCCTTGAAGTTCGTGACGACACTCGAGTAGAAGCTCTGATTGAGCGACGGGGCGCGGAAGCCGGTGCTCGCAGCCGTTCGCAGTGTGAGCGACGGCGTCGGCTGAAATCGCACCGCGACCTTGCCGGTGACCTTGTTGCCGAAGTCGCTGTACCGTTCATAGCGGGCAGCGACGTTGGCCAGAAGCCGCGGCATCAGATCACCTTCGAGATCGATGTAGGCTCCCACGTTATTTCTGCTGGCGTCAGCTTCATCGGCGGGCCTGAAGCCGGGGAATACCTGTGAGCCGGAGGGGGCGATGCTCCCATCCTGCGCGGGATAGAAGCCATTGATGTACGATGCGGGCTCTCCGGCAAGAATCTCGTAGCGCTCTTTACGGAAGGCCGCACCGACCGCCAGGTTGACCGGCGTCGCCAGGCCGACCTGATACTGGTGACTCGCGTCGAGGCTCAGGATCGCTTCGGTGAGCCGCAGCTCACCGGCGAGGAAGCTTCGCTGGTTCGGTATTCCCGGATCGTCGGCGGTTCCCAGGATGCCGTCCTGCCCTGGAGCGCACGCCGTCGTCAGGCACGGCCCAAGAGACGTATTGAGCGTGTTGTCCAGCGTGTACTTGAAGCCGTTGTGCCCGACCGTTCCGCCCAGATCGTACGACCAGTCGGAATACAGGCCACGCACTCCCGCCGCGCCCGACAGATCCACGACATCGGGGGCGAATCTGGGAAGGAATCCGTTGGGATATATCTGCGGCCAGTTGCGCTCGCTCACGGGCGGACGGAAGTAACCGAAGCCGGTCCCCTCGCGCGAGCTGAAACCCCCGAATGCGTACAATCCAGCGGACCCGGCGGCGTCGAGCGGAAAGTTCGCGCTGGCGAAGGTCATCAGATCCTTCGATGCGCCGTCGCCCCAATGGTGGTCGGGTTGCGAAATCGAGTTGTTCTTGGCTGTGAGCTGGCCATCGACTACGCCATCGGCGTCACCGGCGACGAACATGTCCACCGGATCGGGCCCCGCACGGTTCGTTGGCTGCCGGTCCCGATACTCGGCAAACAATCCCAGCGCGCCCCGGCCGAGCGGAATCCCCCAGCCGGCATTGACGTCGATCGTCCGCCCGTCGCTCTCGAACGCAGGACGGGAGCCGCCACTGGGCAGCGCGGCCGGATTCTCCTCGCTCGTCATGTACTGCCCAATGTCCGCGGTGATGAAAGGAGAGAAAGCCCCCTCACGGATGACGACGTTGACGACACCGGCGATCGCATCGGAGCCATACTGGGCCGCCGCGCCATCACGCAGGATCTCCAGTTGCCCGATCGCGCCGGCAGGAATCGCGTTCATGTCGACTCCACTCGACCCGGCGCCCTGGCCTGCGCCGTAGTAGTGGATCAGCGCGGTACGGTGCCTGCGCTTTCCATTGATCAGGACGAGCGTGTGGTCGGCACTGAGGCCGCGCATCGTGAATGGGCGCACGATCTCTGTGGCGTCTGAAACGCTCTGACGCGGAAAATTCACGGAGGGCGCGAGCTGCGAAAGTATCTGGGAGGTCTCGGATGTGCCCTGCGAACGAATGTCGGCCGCAGTGAAGATGTCGACGGGAACGGCCAATTCCTCGGCTGCGGTATGCCGGGCGCGTGAGCCCACGACGACCTCGGCGAGCGAGACGGCGGCGCGGCGAACGGTGATGTCGATACGCACGTCCTGGCCGTTTACGACCGTCACTGGCATCGGAGCGGCCACGAACCCGATGCGTCGAACGCCAAGGTTGTAAGTCCCGGCAGGCACACGCGATATCACATACTCGCCGCCCTCGCGGCTGGTGGCGCGCAATCCGCCCGGTTCGAGCACCACGACGGTCTGAGCCATCGGGGTTCCCGTCGAATCGGAAATCACCCCCCGAATGGTGCCACCCTGGGCGGCCACGGCGATCGGAGCGAAGGCGAGAACGAGGACGGCTATCAGGCGGGCAGAGCGTCGCATAGCACTCCCTGTCGGACGATGAGATTGGTTAGTATGGGGAAGCGAGACCGTCCCCGCAACGAAGCGCGGTTGAACTTCGACCTCCCACCGGAACCCGCGACATGACACACCCATCCTTTCGCTCCTCACTTCTCTTCATTGCCGCGGTGTCGGCCTTTGCCGGCGGTTGCTCGAAGAAACGGCCCGCGGTTGCCGCGCCCGCTCCAGCTAACACCGCAGCCTCGGCGGAGCGCGCCCGGCTCGACTCGATCGAGCGAGCAGAATCGGCGCGTCGCGCCGCTCTAGAGAGTGCGCGTGTCGAAGCAGACCGGAAAGCGGCGCGCGAGGCAGTGATTCTTACGCTGACTACACCGGTGTACTTCGAAGTGGATAAGGCCGACGTCACCGACGAAGGGCGGCGTCTGCTCGACGTGAAGCGCGAGGCGCTCGAGCGTCAGCCGGCAATCCGTATCAGGATCGAGGGACACGCCGACGACACCGGGTCGGACGAGTACAACATGGCGCTTGGCGAGCGCCGGGCCGCGAATGCTCGCCGCTACCTCGTGCAGAACGGTATCGCCGAAGGGAGAATACAGATCGTCAGCCGCGGCGAAGAGAGACCGGCCTGCACCGACGGAACGGAAGCCTGTCGGGCAAGGAACCGGCGGGACGAGTTTATCCTGGTGTCGGGCCTGTAGAATCTGTTGCCGTCTTCCTGACGAAGGCGGCAACAGCTGCATCGGGCTCTTCGGCGTCGCCGGCACCCAGGTGTTCGTAGCCACGCCGCGTGAGTGACCGAGCCCAGCGGCTGTTGCCCAGCATGCCGGTTGTAACCGCGAGAGCGAGCTGAATTAGCAGAAGGACGAGCGCGGAGGCCGAGTCGCCCTTTTTGTCGGCGTCCGACTGCGCGCCGAACAGGAAGATCCAGACGACAAGAAGGATCGCTCCTCCGAGCCACATCCGCTTCGACAGGGCCCATATCGCACCGATCACCAACGCCGGCCACGAGAACCCCCGTTTGACTGCTTCGTACCCAAGTGTCGGGTGCCTGTACAAATCGAAAGTCTTCATTCAGCCTGGCTACGGGGCGGGAGACTCAGGGATGACGGATGTCAACGACTCTACCGTCTCCTCCAGATCCGCGGTGGCCACGACGTCATCGTGCCTGCGTGAGGGAAGCGAGAATACGAAAACGCTTCCCTCCCCTTCGGGGAATTCCGCCCACGCTCGCCCGCCGATCGACTCGACGGTTTCACGAACGATGCTGAGCCCGAGTCCGCTGCCCTCAGCACCCGTGATGGTGTCGTCGTGCGCACGGAAAGACTCCCTGAAGAGATTCTCGCGCTTTTCCAGGGGGACGCCAATTCCGTTGTCGGAGACGCGGATGACTACTTCCCTGTCCTTGTCGGTGTCCGGTTCCTGCACGCTTGCCGCAATCTCGATCCACCGCTCGCCCTTGCTGCTGTCGGAGTACTTGATCGCGTTCGACACGTAGTTCATGAGACAGAGCTCCACCGTCGCGGCATCGACCTCGACGAGCGGCAGGTCGTCCGCAAGGCGGACTTCGACGTTCTTCGCCTTCGCCGCATCGCGGTACTCTATGACTGCGTCCTTCGCCACTTCGGGAAGGAGCACGTTGCGGGTGTGCCTCGCGTCCTGGTCCGTATTCGCCAGCGACTCCAGGTTGGCGAGGACGCGCTTCAGCGAGTCGGCGTTCTTCGCGATGATCTGATCGAATTCCTTTCGCTCCCCGTCGGCGATCCACGACTCGGTGAGCATCGCCGAAGCGTTTGCGATCGCGTTGACGTTGTTCTTCAGCTCGTGGGCGACCGTGCGATTGAATCTGCGGAGCCTGTTCTCTCGGTCGTTCACCTGCGATGACGACAGCCGCAGAAAGTGACTCATCGTCGCCTGGCGAATCAGCTCGATCGCCTGTGAGACCCGCTCCCAGCAGACGAGAAAGTGGGTCCGCGGGATTTCCTTCGGCATCTCGCGCGCGCTCTCGGTGAGAAACGCGAAGATGATCTCGGCGAGCATCTCGTACTCCTTGAGAAGCTCGAAAGCATCGAAGCCCTGACGGTGACGCAGCGCGCCGAGCTCCATCGCCTTGGCGACGACGGGAAGGCGCGAGTGGATGTCTCTTTCTTTTTGCTTGAGGTAGCTCGCGATTCCGTCGATCAGGAGCGGGATGTGGTTGAGAAGCTCGTGGGTCGGGAAGACCCGCTTTTTGGAGATCGCGACGCGCGCCGTTATCCGATCGAGCCACTGCGTGGCGAGCTCCTGCTTTGCCATCCGCAGACGGTCGGAGAGGTCTGCCGCGAGATCCAGCGGGTACTCGAGCGATTCGGTTGCCACGGCCATTTCTCCATTGAGACAAGCTCAACCATAGCAAAAACGATTCCTGCCGGCGCGGGTCAGAGAATCACACCCGCCTTTGCGTCTTCAGGTTATTCCGAGTATTCACCCGCGGCCAATGTTCGCTTCAGGTTCATCTTCCGAAGTCGCTTGAGCATGCTCTCGTCGGGGCCTTTGACGGTGATCTCGACGGATGATGCGTAAGCAGTTCCGGTGATACGCACCATTCTGAGGCCGGCGGCCGCCCCCGGGGTGACACTGCCCTTGTACTTCACGACGAACGATCCGAACAGGGAATCACCGTCACTCTCTACGGCCACGTCGGGCGGCACGGTGATGTCGATATTGCCCATCACCGCCACGATCTCGATGAAGGAAATCCCGATTCCAATCACCGCATCGCGCAAATCGAGCTCGACGTCTCCGAACACCGCAAGCACGCGAAAGTTGCGCGGCAGCTCCCACGGGCCCTCGCGCTCGGTGCTGCTGAAAAAGGACACGACGCCGCCGCGGCTCGTCTCCGGCGCCAGCGGGCTTTCGCCGGGATCGTACTCCGCGCCGCTCTCGCTGGTGAGTCGTTGGTCGGACATCTGAAGATTCCTCTTGGCCTCCCGAGAGTATTACGGGTCGACGGCGCGATTGGTTTGACCTCAACGAAAACGGCCCCCTAAGGAGGCCGCAAGTCGATGACCCTAAGTAGCTGGGTGGAGACTCGAACTCCCGACCCCGGCATTATGAGTGCCGTGCTCTAACCAGCTGAGCTACCCAGCCGCACTGCTAAATCTGCGTTGGTGTGACGCGCCGTTGTAGCGGGGGTCACTGACACAAACGGCCAGCCCTCTCGGACCGGCCGCTTATGAAACTATGGCGGGGGCGGGATTTGAACCCGCGACCTTCGGGTTATGAGCCCGACGAGCTACCAGGCTGCTCCACCCCGCGATGAGTGAGGCAATCTAT
>JBGTEZ010000232.1:0-5472 GCA_041747535.1 Gemmatimonadaceae bacterium | reverse complement strand
CTGCTCGAGCTCCCGCGCGAGCGCGATGGCCTCTGCCTGCGCCATGATCACCGCAGCGCTGCGCTCGCAATGCGACCGGTCGGGTGAGCAGCAATCGACGGGAACGAATTCGTAGCCCGCGGCTCCGAGCCGCGGGCGACGAATTCGTCAGCGTCGATTGCTGCTCGCCCGACCGGTCGCACTGCGAGCGCAGCGCTGCGGTGATCATGGCGCAGGAAGAGGCCATCGCGCTCGCGCGGGAGCTCGAGCAGGTGGCGATCTTCTGGTTTGATGGGGAGAGGTTCTGGATTGTCGGCGCGCTCGTCGAGACGGATCCACTCATGCTGCCGCGGAGCTCCTAAAAACTGCAACAGCGGAGGGGAACGGGTAGGAGGTGAGAGTAGCACAGGTGCCAGGCCAGCAGGTCACGACCTCGCGACTTATCCCGGTATTCGGATAGGATCTGCTCGCGTCCGCGCCGATTGGCTGTTTGCATAGAAGGAAAGTCCGCGTGTAGTGACCTGCAAACCTCCAACCTGTGCTACTCTCATCTCGTACCCGTTCTCCTCCGCTGTTCAAAAACGCTGATCGTTGGACAACCTCGAATAGCTAAAGAACAAGGCCGGGGTCGAAGACCCCGGCCTCGATCCATCCTGCCAAAGAACCGTCAGGTCACTGGCTTGTAGCGATATCCCCAAACCCCGCCTTTCGCCGCGCTGATCCTGAAAGCTCCGCTCGCGTTTGCCGCGACCGGACCAACGCTCGCGGTCTCCGTCGCGACCACGTTTCCGCTCTTGTCGAGAAACTCCACCGTCAGCGAATACGTTTTCGCCGCCTTGCCGAGGTTCTTGATCGAGCCGATGAAAGTCGTCTCGGATGGGCGGCGCGTGAACTCGGTCACCATGACCTTGACGGGAGCGGTCTCCGACTTCTCGTTGAAGTAAATGAGGGAATCCGTGTAGATCTTCTGCAGCTTCTTGTCCTTGGTGCCCTTGTACAGGCCCTGGTACGCGAAAGCGTAGAGAAGCGGATTGTCCGGATTGCTGGGGTCGAGTGACACCAGCTTGTCGATCAACGGGAAGGCCTTGTTGAACTCGCTGGTCTGGATGTACGACGCCGCGAGGTTGTTGATCGCATCGCGCGAGTAGGGGTTCTGCGCCAGCGCGGCGTTGAAGAGCGTCGCGGCATCGGCGTACTTGCCGCTTCGCGTCGCGACGACGCCACCGTGCACCAGCGTCAGCTCGCCGTACTTGGCGGGGTTGGCGAGGAGCGGAGCGTAAACCGCTGAAATGGACACACTGTCGCCCGCGAGTCTGTAAAGCGAGGCGATCTGGTCGATCGCATCGGCGTGCATCGCGTCGCTGTTGGCAACCTCCATGTAATCCTGCCACGGCTTGATCGCTTCCCGCGCGGCGGCCTTCTGCGCGGCGCCAGATGCCATCTCGGCGCGCTCGGTGCCGGCTGCGGCAAGCTCGTACAGCGTCTTGCTGCGGACATCGGCGTACAGGGTGTCCGTTCCTGCAGCCGCCAGCGTCTGCTTCCAGTATCCCGCCGCCGTGCTCGCCAGCGCGGCGCGCTTGGCGGCGTCGGCTCCAGCGGCCCTCATTCTGTTCTGCGCTACCGACCCGAGCACCGAGTACGCGTAAGGCGCGCTGCGGTCGAGGAGGAGCGATCTGTTGGCGTAGACTTCCGCCGAATCGAGCTGCCCGGCGTTGAGCGCGTTGATCGATGCGTTCAGCGCGTTGAGCCACGGCTTCTGCTGCCGCCACTGCCTGGTGAGGCTGGCGCAATGAGGCATCGCGCGCTCGACGGCGGTAAACGCCGAATCGGCGCCGGCGAAGAGATCGATGCTAACCGCCGGATCTCTCGCGAGGCCGAGCTGCGCGCGCGTCCACACCGTGGGAGCATTGGGGCGGCTGAGGAGAAGAACATACGACTCGCCCCTCAGGTAATTGCGGGCGACGGGATTGTCGGTGCCGTTTTCGACGAGGCGCAGGACTTCCTGGATGTCCTTGGTCGGATCCCCTGTTTCGCTGATGGAAATAGCCTTGCTGATCGAGAACTGCGCCCTGGCGATATCTCCTTTCGTATTCGCCGTCGGGTCGCACGAAGCGGCATCCTGCGCCGCCAGCGGGGCGGCCACGGCGACGAGCATCGCGCCGGCGGCGAGTGTGTTCACAAATCGGATCATAACGTTCTCCGTGCCTTGATTGAATGAAAACCGGTTGGGTGGAGCGCGGTAATATACCGCCCAGCATTCTTCGTTCCTGCCCCGGCGGTTTTTGTGCGCTAAACGCCACTCCCGGCGGTCGCCTTCACGAGCTCCAGCGCCCGCCGCACATGGGCTTCGGTAGTGTGGATATTGCCGATCGCGATCCTGAGCGCGTAGCTGCCTCTTACCCTCGTATGCGAGAGATAGATCTGCCGCGACGCGTTCAGGCGCTCCAGCAGCACGGAATTATGGGCATCCAGTGCCTCCCCACCCATGCCTCGGGGGCGATGCCTGAACACCACGGTCGAAAACTGGGCGTCCGCCATCCGCTCGAGCTCCGGATCGGCGTCGATCCAGGCACTCAGCCGTTTCGCTATCCGGATGTGTTCGCGAACGAGCGACTGCAGTCCATCCACTCCGAAGCTCCGGATCACGAACCAGAGCTTGAGCGCGCGAAAGCGCCTCCCCAAAGAGACTCCGTAATCCATGAGGTTCACCGAGTCCCCGCCCCCTGAAACGACGAGATAGTCGGGGATGTGCTGGAATGCCCGCCGGAGCAGATCGGGCCGGCTCGTGAAGAGCGCCGAACAATCCATCGGCGTGAACAGCCACTTGTGTGGATTCACCACGAACGAGTCAGCGCGCTCGCAGCCGGCGAGAACGTGGCGCATCTCCGGGAGAATACCGGCGGTACCGGCGTACGACGCATCAACGTGGAGCCACAGCTTTTCGCGGATGCAGATGTCCGAGATTGCCGGGACCGGATCGACCGCGGTCGTTGACGTGGTCCCGACGGTCGCCACCACCGCGAGCGGGAAGTTTCCTGCGCGTCGATCGGACTCGATCGCGGCGGCGAGAGCCTTTGCATCCATGCGGAGGCACTCGTCCGTTGGAATCTTCCGCAGCGAGCGCAACCCGAATCCAAGCGTCATCGCGGCTTTGTCCACGCTCGAGTGCGCTTCTTCCGAGCAATAGATCGTCATGCGCGGCAGGTCCGGGCGGCCCGACATACCCTCTTCCCGGATTCCCAGCTCGGGGTGCAGCTCGCGCGCGGCAGCAAGGGCGTAGAGAGTGCTGGACGACGCGGTGTCGTTAATCGTCCCGAAAAAATTGCCCGGCAGGCCAAGCATCTGGCGCAGCCAGTCGAGGGTGAGCTGCTCCAGCTCGGTGGCGGCCGGACCTGTCCGCCACAGCATCGCGTTGATGTTGAGGGCGGCGGTCAGAGTTTCGCCGAGGATTCCCGATCCCGTGGCCGAATTGGCGAAGTACGCCATGAAATCGGGATGATTCCAATGGGTGGTGAACGGCACGACCAGCTTCTCGAAATCTGCGAGGATCGATGCCATCGACTCGGGCCGGTCGGGCGGCGATTGAGGAAGCGCTCGCACGAGGGATCCCGGCTTCAGATCCGGAAGAACCGGCCATTTCTCCGGCTTGTCGAGGTACTCGGCGATCCAGTCGATGACCGCGTGTCCGTGTTCGCGGAATTCGGCGGGGGTCATGTCGCGAGACTGGGACGCGTGAGGGTCCACGATAGGGCTGAGGGAATCCAAGTAATGAGTCGACAGCGGTTCAGTTGTAGTAGTGAGTCACTGACAACTGAAACTGGCCACTATAACTGAAACACTGTCGACTCATTACTTGGATTCCCCATAAATGCCCACGTACCCAGCTAGAATGCCCACGTACCCAGCTAGCGAGTGAGTTGAACGCGGTACCGCCCGCCACCCTCCGCGGAAATATAGGCCGCACCAGCGCGGGCGATGGAGCGGGGACGAGACGTATATTGTCGGCCTATGAGCGTGGCTTCTACGGCGAACAAGCGGAAGGCGACGGCTCACCTGAGGAAGGTCGATCCGGTGATGGGCCGGGTGATAGAGATCGTCGGATCGTGCAAGCTCACGCTGCGGGACCAGGGCACTCACTTCGATGCTATCGCGCGATCGATCGTTTTTCAGCAGCTCTCAGGAAAAGCGGCGAGCACGATCCACGGCCGATTCGAAGGGCTCTATGGCGGTAGAAGTCCACTGCCGGCCGAGCTGACCGAAACCCCGGCTGAAAGGCTGCGCGGCGCCGGGCTTTCGCGCGGGAAGAGCGCCTACCTCAAGGACCTCGCGGCTCGCGTCGTCAGTGGCGAGCTACCGGTCGAAACCCTGCACGAGCTGAGCGACGAAGAGGTGATCACGGCGGTGACCCGCGTCAAGGGAATCGGACGGTGGACCGCGCAGATGTTCCTGATGTTCCGCCTCGGCCGCCCCGACGTGCTGCCGGATCTCGACCTCGGGATCCAGAAAGGAATTCAGAAAGCCTATCGCCTTCGCAAGCTGCCTTCGTCCGAACGAGTCAAAAAAATCGGGGCGAAGTGGGCGCCATATCGGACGATTGCTTCGTGGTATCTGTGGCGACTGCTGGATGTGCCAACGGCGGTCCCCCGCTCAGGGGATTGAGGGCTGAAAACGATCATTTTCGACTCGGAAAGGCCGCCGCGAGGTTAGATTTGTACGAGACAATCAGAGCACGGAGTCCGGAATGGCGGTGAAAGTCAAGATCGAGCCCGACAAGAGATACTTTCAGGATCGCGACGGAAGCTTTCGCGCGGTCGAGAACCTGAGCATGACCGCATCGACGCCGGTGTATCCGGCGACGCTCCACCAGATGCGCCGCACCATGATTTTTGCCGACGACCGCGCGCACGCAGTCGTCGCGCTCGACAAATCCGTGTGTGTCACCCGGAATGCGGAAATGTCCGCAGTGCTCATCGCGTACAGCGCGCCGTCCGAGGCGACCTGGCGGGCGCTGAAGAGTCACATGGATGCGGAAAACTCCACCGCGGAAATCGCGAGGGAAGCGAAGAGCCGCGCGCTGACCGAGCGGAGAAGAAAGAGCGCCGAAGCGCGCTAAACCGATGCAAGCCGGGCTACGCGCTCTGGTTTGCGCGGGTCTGGCGGTTGCGGTTTCATCCTGCGCGCCGCCTGCTCCACCCCCGCCACGCCCCGTTACGCTGGGACCCCCCACCGACACGCTGAGAATCCCTCTCAACGATCTCGGGTCGAAAACGTACTTTCGCTACCCCGGCGGACTTTACCCCGGGAGTCTCAATCAGCCTCCCGGCGGTCACGATTCGGCTGCCCGTGCGCGCCGGAACGCGATCCGTCCGCTCGACGTGAATGGAGACGAGCATCCGTTCGGCAAGTACGTGCTTCTGTCGATCGGGATGTCGAACACCAGTCAGGAATGGTGCTCGGAGAGCTCGGCTCCGCCCTGCTCGGCGTGGAGCTTCA
>JBGTEZ010000231.1:0-6617 GCA_041747535.1 Gemmatimonadaceae bacterium | reverse complement strand
CGCCGCCACGCTGCGAAGCTGTGCGTCAGCCAGCTCGACGCGGAGAATCCCCGCGCCCCGGCGCGCACTTCGAACACCCGGTGCTTCGAGCGTCTGATCGAGGGCAATGATATCCTGCCACGCCAGATCGACTCCGCTGCCGGTCTGCTCGCGAGAGTAACTGGCGACAGGGTTGATGAACGCAGCCGCCTGCCGCGCGCGTGCGCGCGCTGCTTCCACTGACTGGCGCGCCGCTGCCAGGCCGGGACTCGCTGCGCGGGCCAATTCTCGCGCCCGTACCAGGGTAAGCGATGTTGAATCCTGTGCTGGCGCACTCTTCGCGTGCGCGGCTAAAGCGGCGCACAGCGCGAATGACCGCGTAAAATTGTAAAGCATGGCTCTCCGTTTCGTTGTGGAGCAGCCGGCCGCGCGAAACGCGGCTATGGATTGATGGTTGTCCGGCTGCTCTCCAATGTCGGCGCGCGACAATGCGCGCCAGTCACCTTTCCGGTGACGACGAAGTCAGAGGAGCGGAGGGGCGCGGGGCTGTTGAGGTCGGGCGCTGACAGGATCGGGCGGTGATTCGCAGGGAGTTGGACGAGGCGCCACCATGCCGACTCGACGTAGCACGAGGTCAGCGAGCGGGGGTGGTGGTGCCACACTCGCCAGCGGCTGCATGACCCGCGGCGACACGCCCCGATCGACGGCCGGATGAGCATGGGAGTCGTGCTGCGTGTCGTTCCCGACGGTCGCTACGCTTTCCGTCACGGGAGTGGCGTGGTGTGATTCCCGTGAATGCTCGCGCAGCTCCGCATGGGCATAGCCGTGAGCGAACGCCAGCGCTGGTGCCGTCAGTGAAATCGAGAGACAGGCACAGGAGGCGACGAAAGGGCGAATCAGCCGACGGGTCATGGAGTCAAACTTATCATGGAGCCAGGCGATCCGCTGGCGAGGGGACTCAATTGAAGTGAAATGCAACTACGGTAACTCCGCGCGTCGTTCCAGAGGGCGGTTGCGCTGCATGAAAAGTCGGAGTGCAGTGACCTGCCCGCCTTGTACCTGTGCAACTCTAACCTCGTACCCGTTCCGCTCCGCTCCGCTGTTGCAGTTTCCCTGAGTAATCGCCAAGTCAGTAAGTTGCGCCGGATTCAGCCGACCCGCTCCCCAGTAACAGCCTCGAAAAAGTGCGCCTTCTCCAGGTCGAACGCGAGCGTGATTTTCGACCCGAGGGGCGGCAGCTTGACCGGCGACACCCGCGCCGTGACGTCGTGCCTCCCCGCGCTCGCGTAAATGAACGTTTCATTGCCGAGCGATTCGACCAGATCGAGCTTCGCTGAGGCTGTCGCGAGTCCCGCCTGCGGACCAGGCACGACGGACACATCTTCCGGCCGAATCCCCATCGTGATCGCGCGGCCCCTCGCCGTTCCCAGCCGTAAAGCAACCGTCGCCGGCAGATCGATCTCCCATTCCCCGCCCTCGGCCACGAACCGTGGCTTTACCGAGCTCTCGATCGTTCCATTTGCGAAGTTCATCGCGGGATTGCCGATGAAGCCAGCCACGAATTTGTTCTTTGGCTTCTCGTAGAGATTGAGCGGCGTGTCGATCTGCATCACGTGGCCCTTGCTCATCACCACGATGCGGTCGCCCAGGGTCATCGCCTCGACCTGATCGTGGGTGACGTAGATCATCGTCACCTTGAGCTCCTGGTGCAGCCGCGCGATCTCGCGGCGCATCGAGACTCTCATCTGGGCATCGAGGTTCGACAGGGGCTCATCGAACAGGAACACCTGCGGCTGGCGCACGATTGCCCGCCCGAGGGCGACGCGCTGGCGCTGGCCACCCGACAGCTGGCGCGGCTTCCGATCGAGGTAGTCCTCGAGACCAAGCGTTGCCGCCGCGGCGCCGACCCGCGTCTCGATCTCGGATTTGGACATGTCGCGCAGCTTGAGCGCAAATCCGAGGTTCTCCCGCACAGTCATGTGCGGGTAGAGCGCATAATTCTGGAACACCATTGCGATGTCGCGCGCCTTGGGCGGAATTCCGTTCACCACCCTGTCGCCGATCGACACCGTCCCTTCGCTTACCGATTCGAGCCCTGCAATCATTCGAAGGGTCGTGCTCTTCCCGCACCCCGAGGGGCCGACCAGCACCACGAACTCTCCGTCCTCGACGTGAAGATCGACTCGCTCTACCGCGACGTGAGTGCCTCCCTCGTCGTAGATTTTGCGGACGCCATCGAGCGTTACTCCTGCCATGTGGGTTCCCCGCAGTCAACGATATCCATTGAATGAGCGATAAATACCGATTCCCCGACGACTTCCTCTGGGGAACAGCTACCTCCGCCTACCAGATCGAAGGATCTCCCACCGCCGACGGCGCCGGCCGCAGCATCTGGCACCGCTTCTCGCACACTCCCGACAACACTTTTCTCGACCAGACCGGTGACGTCGCCTGCGACCACTACCGGCGCTACAAGGGCGACGTCAAGATCATGTCGGAGCTCGGCCTCAACGCTTACCGCTTCAGCATCGCGTGGGGCCGGATTCTTCCCGACGGAACGGGGAAGGTCAACAAGAAAGGCGTCGACTTCTATTCGCGGCTGGTGGACGAGCTGCTCGAGGCGGAGATCACTCCGAACGCGACGCTCTACCACTGGGACCTGCCCGAAGCCCTCGACGACCGCGGCGGCTGGCTCAATCGCGACGTCGCCGAGTGGTTCGCCGATTACGCGGTGACGATGTGGGATGCTCTCGGCGATCGCGTCGGGATGTGGTCGACCCTCAACGAGCCATGGGTCGTCACCGACGGCGGATACCTCCACGGCGTCCTCGCCCCCGGTCACGCCAATCCCTACGAGACCGCGATCGCCTCGCACAATCTCATGCGCGCTCACGGCACGGCGGTCCAGAGATTCCGATCCAGCAAGGTCGGGAAAAAGGGAAAGGTTGGGATCGCGATCAACCTCGAGCCGAAATATCCGGCGTCTAAGTCGCCTGAGGATCTCGATGCGGCCAGGCGCGCCGATGCCTACATGAATCGCCAGTATCTTGATCCCATTTTCCTCGGCCACTACCCGAAAGAGATGCGTGAGATATTCGGCGAGGCCTGGCCCGAGTGGCCGGACGAGGACATGCGCTTGATCAAACAACCGATCGATTTCCTCGGGCTCAATTACTACACCCGCGGCGTCGTTCGCCACCATCCGGAGCTGCTTCCGCTCAAGGTCGAGCGAGTCCCGCAGCCACAGAACGTCACCACCCAGACGGATTGGGAAGTGTTCCCTGACGCATTCACCGCGATCATGCTCTGGGTGAAAAAGCGATATGGGAACCCGGCCCTCTATATCACCGAGAACGGCGCGGCGTTTTACGACCCGCCAGAGGCCATCGACGGCAAGATCGAAGACCCGCTCCGCGTGGAGTACTACCGCCAGCACCTTCGCGCCGCGCACGACGCGATGAAGAAGGGTGTCGATCTTCGTGGGTATTTCGCGTGGTCGCTGCTCGACAACTACGAGTGGTCGCTCGGGTACTCGAAGCGGTTCGGCATCGTTCACGTCGACTACGAGACGCAAAAGCGTACGATCAAGTCTAGCGGGCGGTATTACGCGTCTGTCATCGCGAGCAATGGCTCCATTCTCGCCAAGTGAGCGATTCGACTGATATCTCTGCATTGGGGAGGAGCGGGGATCCTCTTCGGCAACGACGCTCGCTGGTCGGAGCCCAAAGCGCTCCTTCGCGCTCTGCGCTCCGGAGCTGGTCTCCTCGGGCGCTCGCTTGAACGTTGCCTGCGAGGACCCCCGCACCTCCCCATACAGGATTTTCATTCGCTCACTTGGCGTAACGGATGGTTACTATCGCGGGCAATTTTCTGACGCGTACTTCCGGCCCCTTTACTGCCGCAGGCATTCCATCCACCGAGGCTGAGAGGATCGGTTGATCCAACGGGGACCACACTATGATTCCGCCCGGCGGTAGCTTGAGGCCAGCGCGAATATTGACAGTTACTGTGGTTCCATAGGCCCGCGCGTCGTAGTTGAGGGAGCCGTAATGAGTTGAGAGGTTCGTCACTCTCACTCCCGGTGGCTCCTTCAGCCACTCGTCCTTCATTCCGGCGCCAATCACCAGCGAGCTGTCGCTCTCTCTTTCAAACGCGAACATGTCGAGGAAGCTACGCATGTAGTCGCTGCCTACCCACGTGTGCGGCATGTCGCCGATGAAGCCTGGCTTCTTTGGATCGTTGTAGACCACTTCGGCCCATTGGTGCCACGCTGACGGGCGCTGGTGACGGAAAAAGAAGTCGAGCAGCTCGTGCGCTTTCGCGCGTTGACCCAGCTGCACGAAGGTTCCTACGGTGCGGAGCTCGTACGGGGTGTAGGCGTCCCACGGTTTGATGCCTAGCGCGCGCTGTCTTGCTTCGTTGAAGTAACGATCGAAGGTGCGCTGCAGCGTCGGCGGGAAAAATCTTGACGCTTCACCACCGGGCGACACTGCGACCGTCGTCGAGGTCGGGTCGAAATCGGCCAGCTCCACCGACCCGGGGATGTAGTCTATTCGACGGGTCATCATCACCTGGCGAATCGATTCCCGGAAGTTGGCGCGGAAGCTCGCGGTGAAGCCGGCGTAGTCGGCGGCTTCGGGTTTCTCCAATTCGCGCGCGATGAACGCCGCATCCTTGAAGCCGCGCAACGCGAAGAAATCGTCCCAGTAGCTGTGCATCGGCTTCGCGCTGTACCCTTCGTGGCTGATGGACTGCGGCATCAAGCCGTAGAAGGCCCGATTCGGCCCGACCTCTTCGTACTGCGGAGTCATCCGCGATTTCCGCAGCGAATCCATGTACGACACGGTCTTGACGACGTGCGGCCACATCCTCTCAAGCAACGCCTTGTCACCGGTATGCCGGTAGTACTCGGCGATCAGATAAATGAACTGTCCGTGACTGTCGTTTTCGGGCACGGGCGTCGGTCCGTGTTCGTCGACACAGCACGGTACCTTCCCGTTGTCGTACAGGTGCGTCGCGTACCACTCGGCGAATTCCTTCACCACCGGCGCGTGCCCCATCCGCAGGAGCGCGGTCGACGTCAGCGATCCATCGCGAATCCACGACCGCGAGTACGAGCGCGAGCCCGGCTGGATCGCCGGGCCATCGCGGTTGATCAAAATGTAGCCGAGGTTGGCGCGGAGAGTCTCGGTGTAACGGGCGGCGGAAGGAGGAAGGTCGATGCGCACCCGGCCGAGCTTTCCACGCCAGTCGGACCGGGACTTCTCGAGCTGCGCAGCGACAGCAACTTCGCTGGCGCCGGGCAGAAGCATCGTCGGCGGCGGCGATCCCTGCCGGCGCGACGCCGACGTGAGCACGCCAAGATCCAAAGTGCCGCCCCTCAGTGGAATCGCAAGGTCGATCGGACTCGACGTCGCGCGCGCTGCTAGCTCCAGTCCGTACACGAATGCTCCGGAAGCGGAGCCCGTGGGATCGGCAACTGAGATCGGCGTTGGCAGCTTGCCGGCGCGCAGCCAGTCGACAATGCTGCCCTCGTCGAACGTTGCCGCTCCGAACCCACTCAGCGATGTCAGCGAGTGCACGAACTTGTTTCCGCTCACCCGCACTGCATTCCCCTGGAGCGATAGGGTGTCAATGCGCGCAGCGCCTCCGGCACCGTTCAGGAATTGCCACGGCGGATTCACCTGGAGCGGGCGGATGACCAGGTAGAGAAAAACTTTCCGGTGCGAGCGGGTGTTATTGGTGACGCGATAGCGTGCATAGAGCACCGATGAATCCGGTGGTCCCGCCGCGAACGTCGTGACCGAAAGCTCGAGATCCCCGGGCCACACAGTCAGGGCATTCGATCCGGTTGCAGGCGGCGCGTTTTCCGTAGTGCTCGCGCCTCTGCCTGTGCCTTGCCGCGTGCTGGCGCGGGCGACAGGACGGGCGACTCTGGGCGGGATACCACCGACGCTCCAGTTGACACGCGGGAGTGGTAGCGCCTCGATGTCGGGAACTGCTGAAACCCGTGCGTCGTTCCAGGTGATCAGCTTTCCATCGGCGTAGAGAAACGGCTCTATGGAAAATTGGCCGCGGCCAACCTCGATCATTCCTTCTTCGTTGATCAAGCCTTCGGCAGCATCGCCATCCGCCCCGATCACCGTCCAGTACGACTGCTCGTTGGATAGATATTTCGGGTAGCTGCCTCTCGGGACATCCCGCGCCATCGCGAGGAACACGTCGTTCCTGCTCTTCGCCCACTCGAGCGGCTTGACGCTGATGTCGCGAATTCCGTAGCCGCTCGACCCCTGTGGATAGTTGAGCGCGAGACGGAGATAACGCGCGTCGCTCTCCGGGAGATAGAGATAGTCGCGCGTGGCCGACCATGAACTAGCTCCGGATCGCGGCGCCACTGCCGCGACAGGCGGCACCGACGTCCTCATGACGCTGTAGATCTTGCGCCACGTCTGCCCATCGGTGGATGCGAGAACGTCATAGGCAGCCGCGCGGCGGGTTGGCTCCCAGTCGATGACGAGTCCGCTGAACTCCCGCCGACGGAGAAAGTCGATATCGATAGTGTCCGCCGATGACACGGCCGACGTCGGAGAGCTGCGGCGATTGCTGCGCCACGCGGTGGTGGCGGTCGCGTCCATCGC
>JBGTEZ010000230.1:0-4999 GCA_041747535.1 Gemmatimonadaceae bacterium | reverse complement strand
CCACGCGCGCCTGAGGTCTTCCGATCCACGCTCGCACACCGCGCGAGCGTGGCGGCTACCGCCGTTGCTGTTTGAGATCTATGTCGGGGAGGTGAGAGTATCCCCGCAGGCGGCGTCGCGCGTAGCAAGAGACTCGCCGACATGGAGCCGTAAGAATGCGCCGGGCGAGCGGGTGCCCTCTGGGCGTCGGCCCAGCGTGTAAGCGCGTTAGCCGCCGAAGCGGGTACTCTCACCTCCCCCACACGAGATGCCATTCGCAACGCGGGAGGAGACTCGCGATCCCAGAACTGTGCGGGCGTGAAGCGAGAACTGACCGGGTGGCCTAGCGGTGCTGCGGGAGCTTGGAGTCCGTGTGATCGATCGGTACCGGTTCGGAACCGGAACTTTCATACTCGCGCCGAAGGCGCTCCATCATCGACTCGCGGCGGTCGAACAGGCGCTTGAGCGGCCTCGGCTTGTGTCGCGCGAAAGCGTAGGAAGTGAGCAGCGGCAGCGCCACGGTCGAATCGAGATAGCACACGATTGCGTCTGGAAGCCGGTCGGGATCGATCTTCCCCCAGCTCACGGCCTCGGCGGGCGTCGCGCCCGAGAGTCCGCCGGTGTCAGGGCGCGCATCGGTGATCTGAAGGAAGAAGTCGTGTCCCTTCTCGTCTATTCCCAGCACCTCCTGGATCTGCGGCTCGGTCTGCAGCATGAAATTCTTGGGACTGCCGCCGCCAAGAATCATCACGCCGCTCTTGCCGCCGCCGCGCTTTGCGTCGAGCACAATCGACGCCGTCTCGTTCACGTCCTGGTTCGGGTCGAGCAGCAGGAGATTTCCGTCAAGGGCGAGCGCGGCGATGTTCATGCCGATCGAGCTGTCGCCCGGCGACGATGTGTAGATCGGAACACCGGCGGTGTAGGCCGCCGACAGCAGCGACTTCGACTTCAGCTTGAGAGTCTTCTCGCGCTCCCTGACGTATTTGCCGCACAGATTGTGAAACTCGGCGCTCGACATCGGACGCTGAAACTCCCGACCGGTGATGATCTTCCGGAAAAACGCGTCCGTCGAGAGGAGCACCTCATAATCGAAGAAGATGTCGTAGATGCGGACGACCCCTTCCTCGCGCAGCACGATGTCTGATTCCTGGGCGTTGCCGCGGTGCATCGCGAGACCGAGGCCGAAATGCGTGTCGTGGTAAAGGTTCGCGCCCGTCGAGATGATCCAGTCGACGAAGCCCGCCTCGATCAGCGGAATCAGCGCGGACATGCCGAGCCCGGCGGGAGTGAGCGCCCCGGTAATGGAGAGCCCGACTGTGACGTCCGGCTCCAGCATCTTCTCGGTGAAGAGCTGACACGCTTCGCGCAGGCGCGCGGCGTTGTACGCGAGGTAGGTCCCTTCTATGAGCTCCGCGACCGTCTCAGTGCCATCGATGCGGCGCGGGTCGATGCGCTGTCCCTTGAGGAACCGGCTTGACTCGTGGGCCGTATGCTGGTGGCCGGACTTCTCCCGCAGCTCGGCCGCGAGCTTCTGCTGTGCCTTGGGACCGGCAGCCGAAGCCTTGCCATGACGCGAAGACTTAAAGCCGCCTCGGTCCCGTCCGTCGCTTTTTCCCTTACTTCCTTTCGCCATCGCCTCTTCCGGCCGAGTCCATCATCATCTCCATTTGATCGCCCGCCGTTTTTCCGAGCGACTTGTACGCGGTAACGATTGCCTGGACGGCTTCCGCCGGATCGTCCGTGACCAGCATGAGGTCGAGATCGCCCGCGGAAATCTTGCCCTCGGTGAGAACCCGCGTCTGCAGCCACCGCAGCAGGCCGGCCCAATAGTACCTGCCGAACAGAATCACGGGGAACCGGTAGATCTTTCCGGTTTGAATCAGCGTCAGCGCTTCGAACAGCTCGTCGAGAGTGCCGAAGCCGCCCGGAAAAATGATGAACGCGACCGAGTACTTGATGAACATCGTCTTGCGAACGAAAAAGTACTTGAAGTTCACCAGCGTATCGACGTAAGGATTCGCACCCTGCTCGAACGGCAGCTCGATGTTGCAGCCGATCGAGCGTCCGCCCCCGAGCTGCGCTCCCTTGTTGCCAGCCTCCATGATGCCGGGGCCGGCTCCGGTGATCACTCCGAAGCCTTCCTTGCTGAGCAATCGCGCCGTTTCAACGGCGGCCTCGTAATGCGGATCGTCGGGCCCGATTCGCGCCGAGCCGAAGATAGTGACCGCCTTGTTCACGCTGGCGAGAGTATCGAATCCCTCGATGAACTCGCCCATGATTCTCATCACCCGCCACGGGTCGGTTCTCGTGAAATCGATTGGCGATGAGCTTTGCTGGAGGAGCTTTTCGTCTTCGGTGACCGGGCCGAAGCTGCGGATGGCATCGTCTACGACGCGGGTGGCACCGGCCCTCCGGCCAGATCCCCGCTGCGACGGTGGCGTTCTACCGGCCTTGAGATGGCCTTCTTCAGTGCGCTGCTTGAGTCCCTCGAGCGCCTGGTGCTCCGCTGACGCCATCACCTGCGCGTTCAGTTTCTTTCCCCCGGCGGTGCGCGCGCGTGAGGCCCTGGGACCCTCTCGCTTCTTGCGCGCGGTCTTGGAGCCCTCTCGCTTCTTGGCCGCTGCTTTCGGGATATCTTTTCTTTTCTTCATGATTGGCCGCTAAGAGCGCGATTCGGCTGCTCCTCTCCTTCGGAAATTAAAGTTGCGTGCTTCTGCAGGAAGCCCGCCAGGTGATGACGCGCAGGTCGTGGTCATCATCGCGGACGGCGCGCGTCCCGATTCACTGTCGGGTGCGATTGAACGCGGCCAGCTGCCGGCGCTGTCGCGTCTGCGCGATGAAGGAATGCTGTGCTCGATTACGTCGGCATTTCCTTCGGTCACCGGTCCCGCCTACGCTCCGTTCATCATGGGACGGTATCCCGGCAACGTCGGCTTGCCTGGGCTACGCTGGTTCGATCGCTCGCGAAAGGTAGCGCGCCTGCCCGGACACGCGCGCAGCTACGTCGGTCCGGAAATGCGCTACGTGGACAGCGACATCGACAGCGAGTCGCCGACCATCTTCGAGCTCGCAAGGCCCAGTATCGGTGCTCTGAGCGTCATCTGCCGCGGCCTCGAGCGGCGTGAGCGAATCGGTCAGAGCCCGGGTTTCGTCGCGCGTACGGCACTGACGCACTTCCGCGGGAATGTCAAAGGCTGGCTGGCGATCGACCGCAGCGTCGGCGAGGAAGTCGCGCGCCGCCTGCGGACCGGGAAGGTGAAGTTCGCTTTCGTCGCTCTTACCGGCATCGACAAGACATCACACGCCGCTGGTCACACCGCTCCCATCGTGAGTGAGGCGATGGGTATCGTCGATCAGACCGTGGCCGAGATTCGCAGCGATGCGGAGAAGGACGGCAGGTGGGACCGGATGCATCTCTGGATTGCGAGCGACCACGGACATTCGCCGGTGCGACAGCACGAAGACCTGGCTGGACTGATCTCGCAGTGGGGATACGACTCGCTCGCGCATCCCTGGGCTTACAAGCTCTCGGCGGATGTCGCCGTCATGGTGAGCGGCAACGCGATGGCGCATCTCTATCTCGACCTCGACCAGCGCGACCGGCCGTGGTGGCCCGCGCTCGGTGAGCGATGGTCGGATCTGGCGGAGAGGATTATTCGCCGGGATTCCGTCGATCTGCTGATTCTCCCGACCGGAGAGGCGTCATGCGAGATCCGCTCGCGATCGCGGGGAGCCGCGAAGCTCGCGTGGACATCGACGAGCTATTCCTATTGTCCCGAAACGGGCGATCCTCTGGGCGTAGGGGAGCAGATCGAGCTCGATGCGGGAGAAGCTTATGACGCTACGATCGAGACGGATTATCCGGATGCTCTCGTACAGCTCGCGAGCCTGGTTGAATCGCCGCGCAGTGGCGACATCATCCTGTCAGCAGCGAGGGATTGGGATTATCGCGCCAGATATGAGCCCATTCCGCATGTGTCGTCTCATGGTGCCTTGCACCGCGAGCACATGCTCGTCCCGCTTTTGCTCAACCGGCCGCCAACGTATCTGCCGCGGCGGACGGTCGATGTGATGCCGAGCGCGCTCGCCGCGCTCGGTATCACCGCGCCGGGGATCCTCGATGGAGCATCGTTCTTCTAGCGAAAGCGGGCTACTGGACTACGACGCTGCCCCGCATCCCGGTCGCCGCCGTTCCGTGGATCGTGCAGTGGAACGGGTAGGTGCCCGCCGCCGCGAATTGACGCTGGCTCGAGTTATCGGGCGGAGAATCAAAGCTCCCTGAAGCCCCGGCCCCGACACCCAAGGCCGACGCGGGACTGTCAAAGGTCACGTTGTGACCGATTCCCGAATCGTTCAGCCAGGTAATCGGGCTGTTGGGCGCCACGGTGCGGCTCGTTGGATTGAAGACAGAGGCGGTCATACAGATCGTGTTGGCGGCACAGTTTCCACCACCGCCCCCGCCACCGCCACCGCCTCCGCCTCCACCTCCGCCCGGCGGGGTCACCCCACCCCCACCACCACACGCAGCCGCAAGAACAAGAACGAACACCCCACTCGAACCAGAAATTCTTCCCATTTCCCCTCCTGGAGAACCTGCCGGGATGCGGCGGAACGGCGCCCGTCCGCTGTCGCTGTCGCGACGGGCGCCCAGCCGTCGAAATAAGGGGTCAGGTAGTGGATTACGCAAAGCGGGACGCGGCGAACCCAGTGAGATCGCGCGCGAGCGGTACTAACTCCGGGGGGAACTTCAGTTCCGGAGCGCCGACAACTCTAGATCATCGAACAGGTGTACAGCCGCCAGTCCGCGCCGGATGCGGCTACGGCGGCAATGTAGCCGGGTCGGGGCGAGAATAGCTTGTGAGTGAGAGTCTTGACCGCAGTGTCAGGCTCGGAGCCCGACCAGATGCCTCTTCCATCTGCTTTCAGCCGCGCTTCCCGAACTACCCAGCCTTTGAGAAAGGTCGCGTCACGCTCGTCGGGCCGCGTCGCCGCCAGTGAGCGCACATCTTCCTCGGAGAGA
>JBGTEZ010000229.1:0-3324 GCA_041747535.1 Gemmatimonadaceae bacterium | reverse complement strand
CCGCCTCGTGCCGGGGCTTCGGGCTCCCGGCGCCGATCCCCGGCGCGCTTTCAGGAGAGCCTGCCATGCACACCACCCTTGCCGCCCAGCTCGCCGCACTTGAGCTCGGCCACCTCAACATCGCCGCGCTCGATCGGACGCCTTGCACCGACCCCGTCGATGCCGAGGCCGCCGAGCAGACGCTCGTCGCGGTCTGGTCCGACCTGTTCGCGCTCTTCCCCGACACCGCCCTTGAGAACGATGCCGAGGAGCTCGGCTGGGCCTTCGTGAACCTCTTCCACCGGGCGGCGCTGAAGCGATCCGGCCAGATCGACCGCGCGACCGACGAGATCAGATGCCTCATCGCGTCCGGAGACGGATCAGAGGTGCACACCTCCCATCTCGAAAACGAGATCGCCCGTGCCCAGTCGGCCGAAGCTGCCATGCTGGCGCTGGAGAACCTCCGCGAGACCGCGGCTCGCCTCTACCTCAATGAAACCGGCCACTCCTGGCGTCCCGCAGGCGGCTCCCGGGCCAACCACGGCGCGACTCTGACCTCTGCCGTCGTCGACGGCCGGGACTTCCTGCGAGCGAGGGTCGAGAGCCGGCGCAAGGCGGTCACGCCGGAGGGCACCCCAGTGGTGTTTGCCGGCGGGCGCCTCTCGTTCCCGACCGACGAGCAGGCGAAAGCGTTCGCGGGCAACGTCTGGGACACGCTCGACAAGGTCCGCGAGCATGTCGCCGACCTTGTCTTGGTCCATGGCGGCGACACCAAGGGTGCCGACCGGCTCGCCGCTTCCTGGGCCGAGAGGCGCAAGGTGCCGCAGTTGACGTTCTCGCTGGACCGGCGGCTTGGACAGCGCGCCGGATTCAGGCGCAATGAGCAGATGCTCTCCCTCAATCCGCGCTACGTGGTCGCGTTCGCCGGCAACGGCGTCCTCGAGCGACTGGTCATCCAGGCGAAGGAGAAGGGCGTCTCCGTTGTCGATCGCCGTGGCCCGCTCGGCATGCACCCGAAGCACGCCGCCCGCATCGCCGCCATGGCTGCCTAGCCGCTTTCGCTGGACCGGCTCCGGCCGGTCCAGCTTCGGCTTTACCCGAGGTGGAGGCCCTCGACAGCTATCTGATCGAGAGGGGAGGTCGCGCCGGGGGATGTGACCAGCGGCTTGCATCCGCGCCGAGAAACGGGAACGACAGCTTCATGAAATCGGGTATCGATCATCTTCCGCAGGTTCAGCAGGACGAGCTCGCGCGCGTCACGCGGATACTGATGACCGAGTTCGAGGAGGTGACCGGGCGCGCGACGCAGCCCTGGCGCCGGAACGGGAAAATCTACAAGATCATCCTGTTCGGAAGTTACGCCCGCGACGATTGGGTCGATGAACCCGACAATGGTTACCAATCCGATTTCGACTTGCTGATCGTCGTCAGCCACCGGGATCTGACCGAGATCGCCGATTATTGGTACGTCGCCGAGGACAAGATCCTGCGCGATCAGGCGATCGGTCGCCCGGTCAACATCATCGTCCACTCGATTGACGAGGTGAACAGCGCGCTCAAGCGAGGAGAATATTTCTGGGTCGACATCGCGCGCGATGGCACCGCGCTCTACGAGTTGCCGCAGCATGAGCTGGCGACGCCCCAACCGCTCACGTCCGCAGATGCATATCGGATGGCGCAGGAGTACTTTGATAGGTGGTTGCCGAGCGTTGACGCCTTCGTTCGAGGCGCTGGTTACGCGATGGGCGACGGCGACCTGAACAAGGCCGCATTTGACCTTCACCAGGCGACTGAGCGGCTCTACATTTGCTTTCTGTTGGTGCGGACACTCTACTTCCCCCGCTCCCACAATATCAAATTCCTGCGCTCGCTTGCTGAGGCGAAAAACCCTAGGCTGGTCGATGCATGGCCGCGCGAGACGAAGCTCGACCGGCGCCGGTTCGAACTGCTGAAGCGGGCCTATGTCGAGGCCCGGTACTCCGCGAATTACGAGATCAGCCGCGACGATCTCGATGCCTTGACCGGCGGCGTTCGCCGGCTCCGCGATCTTATTGAGACCGTTTCGCGTGAGCGCCTGGAGGGGCTGCGGATCGCGGCAGGGTCCGCTGACGCGACCTAAGCGTGGCGGCGCGCAGGCGCGTTTTTCCGTTCGATCTCCGCCGGAGCGCCGCGTAACCAAGCGCGCGCATGCCGGCTTGCATCTCCTTCCGGAAACGGAGACGACATCGTCATGCGTACCGATCTCGATCACCTGCCGCCCGCCAAGCAGCGCGAGCTCGAGCGCGTCGTGCAGATCCTTTTCGAGGAGTTCGGCGAGGCGACGGCCATCGCCAATTCGGACTGGAAGAAGAAAGGCCGCATTCTGAAGGTCATCCTCTACGGCTCATATGCGCGCGGCGGCTGGATCGACGAGCCGCATACGGCCAAGGGCTATCAGTCCGATTTTGACCTGCTGATCATTGTCAGCGACGAGCGGCTCACTGATCGCGTCGAATATTGGGCGAAGGCCGAGGAGCGGCTGATCCGGGAGCTGGCAATCACCAAAACGCTGCGCACGCCCGTCAATTTCATCGTCCACAGCCTGCACGAGGTGAACGATGGGCTCGCCCATGGCCGCTACTTCTTTATGGACGTGAAGACCGAGGGCATCGCGCTGTACCAGAGCGACGACAGCGAGCTGCATACGCCCAAACCGAAGACGCCGAAGCAGGCGCTGGCGATGGCGAAAGAGTATTTCGAGGAGTGGCTGCCGAGCGGCTCGGACTTCTTCCACGGTTACCAAGATGCCGTCGCACGCGGTAGCTCGAAGAAGGCCGCCTTCGATCTCCATCAGGCGACAGAGCGGCTATATCATTGCGTCTTGCTCGTCGTGACCTTCTACACACCGCACGTGCATAATCTCGCCTTCCTGCGCACCCAGGCTGAGCGCATCGACCGCCGACTAGTCCACGTCTGGCCTATCGATACCCGGCAGGAGCGGGCGCGTTTCGCCAAGCTCAAGGACGCCTATGTGAAGGCGCGCTACTCGAAGCACTACCGCATCAGCGAAGACGAGCTGGTTTGGCTCGGCGCCCGGGTCGAAGAGCTCGGGCAGGTCGTGCATGCCGTTTGCAGTGAGCGGATCGCGCAGCTCGAGGCCGAGGCTGGCTCGGCGGAATAGCGTTGGGGCTGGGCTTGCGGACGCGATAGAGCACTCCGCGATAGGGCTCTTGAGTACCTGATTGGTCTTCGCAAGCGTCCGGCGTTCCCGGCCGCTCGGACCGCACCCATCTCCTTCTTCAGCCCTCCTGGCGCGGCTGCGACGGCGCGCAACCCGCCGCCCTTCGGCCCGTGTTGCCCTGCGGG
>JBGTEZ010000228.1:0-1937 GCA_041747535.1 Gemmatimonadaceae bacterium | reverse complement strand
CCCGGGCTGATTGATGGTGAGATGGAGGGTGAGGGTGCTGCGTAGCAACTTTCAGCGAGCGACCAGGAGACCCGCGACCGAGCGGAGCGAGGGAGCGTAGTTAGGGGCTCCGCCCGAGCAAGCGTAGTCGCGTCGCAGCACCCCCGCCCTGACTCCCGCGCGCCGAGATCCAGACGCGGGGGGGGGGCGACTCGAAAAACTATTGACACCACATGCGACGACCGTATATTTAGATCATTAGCTAATTAACTAATCTTATGAACGATGTCTTCCGCGCGCTATCCGACCCGACCCGCCGTGAAATTCTGGAGCTCCTCCGAAACGGTCCTCGAACCTCGGGTGAGATCGCCGAGAAATTCACGACCAGCTGGGCGACCGTATCCCGGCACCTGAGCGTGCTCAAGGATGCGGAGCTGATCCTCGCCGAGCGCGACGGCCAGCACGTCGTGTACGAGCTGAACACCACCGTCTTTCAGGACGTCGTCGAACACCTCATCAAGTGGCTTGGCCCGGGGAGCAAGAATGCGTAAATGGATCCCGTTGCTGATCGTAGCGGCCGCGCTCATCGCCTCGGCCGTGGTCTATCCCGACCTGCCCGAGCGAATGCCGACTCACTGGAATTTCGCCGGCGAAGTCGATGGCTGGAGCCCGCGCGCCTGGGGCGCTCTGGGGCTTCCCGTGATCATTGCCTTCCTGTGGGCGCTGATGCGCTGGCTTCCGTCGATCGATCCGCGCGGCAAGAACTACGAGAAGTTCGGAGGGACGTTCGAGGGCATCATGCTCTCGGTGATGCTCTTCATGCTCGTGCTCCACGCCATCTTGCTGCGCGCAGCCCTCGGGTATCCGGTGGCCATCGAGCGCGTCGTCCCGGCGGGAATCGGGATTCTGTTCATCGTGATCGGGAATCTCCTCCCGCGCGCCCGATCGAACTGGTTCGTGGGTATCCGCACTCCGTGGACGCTGTCGAGTGACAGAGTGTGGGAGAAGACCCACCGCGTGGGTGGCCGGCTGTTCGTGGCGGGCGGCGTCCTCCTCGTGCTGGCAGCGTTTCTTGGCGCGGCCTGGAGCGAGCGCGTTCTCATCGCCGTCGTCGTCGTGTGCTCGCTCGGGGCGGTGGTCTACTCATACATCGAATGGCGGAAGGAAAAGGGAGCAACCTCGGCTCCGATGCGCTGAACATTCAACCAACAGGACAATGATTCGTCTACGGGCTTTCGCCGCATCCCAACTCTCGGCGCTGGCGGTCATCGCGCCGCTGGCCGCCGCCGCTCCGATCCGCGAGGTGGAGCGCGACACAGTGACCCTCGCGCCAATCGATACCGTCGCGCCCGCAACGGTCGTCGAGTCTCCTTATGTGTTCGCGAACGGGACTTTTTCCTTGCCCGGAACTCTCACGCTGCCGGCGAAAACGAGCGGCAAGCTGCCCGTCGCTCTCATCGTTGCCGGATCAGGACCGACCGATCGCAACGGGAACTCGGGGGGGCCGATGCGGGCGCAGAACAACTCGAATCTCTACGCGATCCTGGCGTGGCAGCTGGCCGAGCGCGGAATCGCGTCAGTGCGCTACGATAAGCGCAGCGTCGGCGACAACCTGTCAAAGGTCGATCTCGCCGCGACTTCGATCGATGATTTCGTCGCCGACGTCGCGGCGGGAGCGAAAGCGCTGGCGGCCGATCCCCGATTCTCACGGGTCGTGCTGCTCGGCCACAGCGAGGGCGCGGAGCTCGTTTTGCAGGCGGTCAATCGCGGTGCGCCTGCAGCCGGGATCGTCATGGCGGCAGGGGCGGGCAGGCCGATTCTCGTCGTCCTGAGGGAGCAGCTGTCGAAGCAGCTTCCTCTCCCCGAGATCGTGAAATGGGATTCGGCCTTCGCTCGATATCTTCGCGGCGAAGAGCCGGGCGATGTTCACCAGGCCCTGCGCCCGATGTTTCTTCCGC
>JBGTEZ010000227.1:0-2736 GCA_041747535.1 Gemmatimonadaceae bacterium | reverse complement strand
TGGACGGTCGCCAGCTGGCCGGCGCCGAGGGATTCGATGTTCTGCTCCAGCGCGCGAAGACTCCCCGGATCCTTCTCGACGAAATCGGCCGAAGCGGCACCACGTGAAAGCGCCTCGAGCCCGAGGGCTCCTGATCCAGCGTAGAGATCGAGCACCCGTGCTGACGGAAGGTCCAGCTGGAGGATGCTCATCCAGGCTTCTCTCACACGGTCGAGCGTCGGACGAACGGCCATCCCCGCCGGCGCGCTGATTTTCCGGCCTCGCCACCGGCCGGCAACTATGCGCACGGACGGATGTCCGCGATCCTCGCCTGCAGCCGGCTCTCGCCGCGGTACTCGTCCTTCTCCAGTCGGAAGGCAAGGTCGACGCATCCACCGGGTTGAAATTCCGCAATGCGGTGCGCGAAGCCCCAGCCGATCGCCTCGATGGAGCCGGTGCCGGTGTCGAGCACGAGCTTGAGTCCGTCGCGACCAATCGCGCGGGCGGGCCTGGCGATGGTCACGTTGCGCGCGAGGAGCACCGGAGTTGGGTTGCCGATTCCGAATGGCTCGAAGTGGCGGAACAGCGATTCGAGCTTCTCGTCCATCCCATCCATGCTGACCTCGAGATCGACTCTCACCTCCGGCACGAGATCCTCCGGAGTGAGAAGCGAGCGCGCCACCTCGTTGAACCTGGCCGCGAATGCATCGACCTTTTCGCGCGCGACCGTTACTCCCGCCGCCGCGCGGTGGCCTCCGTATCGCAGCAACAGGTCGCTGCATTCCCCAAGAGCGCCGTGAAGATCGAACTTCGAGATGGACCGGCCGGAGCCTTTTCCGTGGTCGCCTGAGAGCGCGATCAGAACCGTCGGCCGTCCGAACTCCTCGACCAGCCTTGACGCGACGATCCCGATCACCCCTGGATGCCAGCTCTCGTCCGCGAGCACGATTCCGAACGTGTCATCCAGATCCAGCTGCAGAACTTTTTCGCGCGCCTGCTCCAGCGTCAGGCGGTCGATCTCCTGTCGCTTGTAGTTCAGCTCCTCCAGCTCGCGCGCGATCGCATTGGCCTGATGCTCATCCTCCGTCAGGAGCAGCTCGACGCCCCTGATCGCGTGGCCCAGTCGTCCTGCCGCGTTCAGCCTCGGCGCGAGAATGAATCCGATCCTCCCCGCGGTGATCGCCTTTCCGTCGAGTCCAGCGGCACGAATGAGCGCGCGCAGTCCGACGATGCGGGTCTCAGCCAGCATCTTGAGCCCGTAACGCACGAACACGCGATTCTCCCCGCGGAGCGGCGCAACGTCGGCGACGGTCGCCAGTGCGACGAGATCGAGCATCGCCCACACGAAGTTCTCGTTCTTTCCGAGAGCGCGTGCGAGGGCCAGCGCGAGCTTGAATGCAACTCCCACCGCCGCCAGATCCTTGTCCGGATACTCGTCGCCCGGGCGCTTCGGATTCAGAACCGAGATGCAGGCCGGCAGCGGTCCGCCGGGCAGGTGATGATCGGTGACGATGACATCGATACCGGCCTGACAGAGCCGTGCAACCGGTGCGAGCGCAGTGGTACCGCAATCGCAGGTAACGACCACCTTCGCTCCGGCGGCGATCGCGGCATCGACGCCAGCGTCGCTCAGATCGTAGCCGTCCTCGATCCGACGAGGAATGAACGGCATCGCCTCTCCGCCGAAAGCGCGGATGGCCTTGGTCAGGAGCGTGGTGGAGCAGATTCCATCGACGTCGTAGTCCCCGTGTATGAACACGAGCTCCTTGTCGCGCACAGCGCGAGAAAGGCGATCAACCGCTTTGTCCATGGAGAGGAAGCCAAGCGGATCGTGAAGCCGGTCGAGCTTCGGGCGGAGGAAGAGCTTTGCTTCCTCCGGCGTGACGTAGCCGCGAATCAGAAGAAGCCGGGAGACGATCTCGGGGAGCGAGAGCGCGGTGGCGAGGGCCCTGATGGCCTCCTCATCGGGCGGCTTCGGAAGTATCCAGCGCGCGGGGCGCGGAACGTTTACCGGAGTGAGCGTCGTCACCGTTGCAAGTTAGACGCGGTCACCGATGCACTCAAGCGCCCTCGGCGTACAGAAGAACACCGCACGCCTCGCAGACCTCGATATGTCCGCTGACCGCCATCATGTTCCGGCGCTGGAGCGGAATCGAGGTGTCGCAGTTCCCGCACGAGCCGCCCCGCAGCGTATAGAGCGCCTGCGTCCTCTTGCCGCGGATGCGGTCGTACTTTCCCAGAATCGGCTTGGGAACCACTGACGCTCTGCTCTGGCGTTCCTGATGAGCCTCGTTGAGCTCCGCCACCAGCGCGGCACGCTGCGATTCGATCTCGGGACGTGTCGATTCCTGTTCCTGCTCGACGGCCGAAAGTGTGTTCGACGAAGATGTCACCGAGGCGTTCAGCTCGGTGAGCCGGCGCCCAACGGTCTGTAGCTCGCTTTCGTCTTCGGCCATCAGTCTCCGCGTCGACTCAACCTGCGCCGTTGCAGCGGTGGCTTCACGCATCCGCTTGACGTCGTCGAGCTGGTGGAGATTCCGCTCCTGCATCTGCTTGTGCTGCGCGAGCCGCCCCTGCAGGTCGCGCTGTTTCTTTTCCTCTACCTGGACCGCCGTCTGCGCTTTCGCCAGCGCGGCTGCCGCCTGGTCGCGTCGCTTGTCCAGCTCGGCGAGCTTCGGATCGAGCTCGCGCAATTTTCCTTCGATCTCCCTGATCTTCAGATCGTCCTCCTGCAGCGCCAGCAACGCTTCAATTTCC
>JBGTEZ010000226.1:0-5968 GCA_041747535.1 Gemmatimonadaceae bacterium | reverse complement strand
AGCTGGCGGAGACCGTCGATCCGGCGGCGCGCGTCGGGCTCGAGGGCAGGCTCGCCGTGCTCGACAATCAAATTCTTCAGCTCGAGAACGACCTCGCGGTAACCGGGCGGCAGATCGCAGCGGCGCCCGCGGAGCTCGTTTCGCACACCGCGCATCAGAACCTTGTATCCGCCGACGATGGTTTTGAGGACGGGATGATGGTCGGGGGGTTCACCGTCCTCTTTTTCGCCACGGCTCTCGGGTTCTTGCTGCGGTGGCGGTGGAGACGTGCCCGGCCCTCCAAGGCGGCCGAGGTCCGGGATGAATCATCGCAAAGGTTGGAGCGCCTTGAACAGGGGATGGACGCGATCGCCGTCGAGATAGAGAGAATCTCCGAAGGGCAGCGCTTCGTCACCCGGCTGCTCTCCGAGTCGCAGGCGGCGCTGGCCCCACCAAAGCGCCTGGCGAAGGCAGTAAGGGTACCCCGGGACGACCCGGCGCCCCGTTAAGCCGACCTCATCCGTACAGGCGCGTACGGTTGAGCTTCTAAATCGTTGGGACACAAGGGGTTAGCGGTTTGGAAAATCTCAGCTTGCCCCTTCCATTCCGGCGGAAATCGGCTATATTGCTTGATGTAAACATGTGTCGGTCCAAGCCGTTGGGTGCGCCCGATCCTTCTCTCTCTGAGAGGCGATGGAGCGCTTCCACCCAAGCGCCGATTTCCTGCTCCAAGGAGGAAGTTGTGAACCGATTCAAGACCGCCTTGCATTCCCGGCTCGCCGGGAAAATCGCTGCCGGGCTGACCGTCGTCGTCGCGGGAGTCTACACCGTTCCGCGAGTGACTTCGGAGACCCAGCATGTGAACAGGGTGCTCGACCAGGTTCTCTTGGCAGACACCATGTCGCCAGGCTGGGATCTGGCGAACATCGACCACGCCCGTGTGGATGCGTGGGTGACCAAATTCACGACCAGCCCCAGGCTCAAGCCGCAGTTCGCGATCTGGCTCGACCGCAAGTCGAAGTACGAGCAGATGATCTCGGGCAAGCTTACCGAGCGAGCGATGCCGCAGGACCTGATCTATCTCGCGATGATCGAGTCGGGATTCAATCCGACTGCCAGGTCACCGAAAGCAGCCGGTGGACTCTGGCAGTTCATCAGTGAGACGGGCCAGCGCTACGGCCTCACGGTCAACAAGAAGGTCGATGAGCGCAATCATCCGGATAAGGCGACGGATGCAGCTCTCGCGTACCTGTCCGATCTGCACGACCGGTTCGGCTCGTGGTATCTCGCCGCCGCCGCATACAACACCGGCGAGAACAGGGTTGGGCGCCTGATGCGCGAGGTCACCGGCGCGGAAAAGGGCACCGATGCGGACTACTACCGGATCTCTGGTTTGCTTCCGAAGGAAACCCGCGAGTACGTGCCGATGATGATCGCGGCCGCGCGGATTGGAAAGGAGCCGGCCAAGTACGGTTTCGGCGAAGAAGTGATCGCGATGGGCGAGTAGCAACAAGCAGCCTGATCGCGATAGGCGAGTAGCAACAGCAGCAAAGGAAAGAGGCCGTCATTCGACGGCCTCTTTTTTTTTGTATTCCCGCCAAAGGCCGGTCCAAAGGCCGGTCACTTGGGGGTCTGTTCGGTGGGTCGGCGAGCCCGGAAACGCGGATGAGCTCCAGCCCTACTGATGAGCTTACCTATGACCTGAACGGTCGTCCTATGAATGAAGCGATCGACCGTGGGCAGGTCCCCGGCATCTCCCGTATAACGGCAAATCCGTCGAAAGACGGAGACGCAAAGCTCCGTGGCTAACTCCCGTCGTTTTTGGACGAGTCAAGCTGGACGAGCTACCGACGAGACCAATGATGACCAAATTCAAAATCGGCCTGTCTCGTGCGCTGCTTGGCGCGATCTTGCTCGTCGCCTGCTCAGACGTGACCTCTCCCGAAGAAGCCAGAAAGAAGGGAACCACTACCCCGCCGCCCGAAACGGAGCCGGCTCCGGTTCCATCGCCACCCGTACCGGTCGGCGCGAATCCCGTCGCCGGCGCCACTTTCTGGGTGAGCCCCGACTCGAAGGCGCGCGATCAGGCCAATGAATGGCGTGCGAGCAGGCCCGATGACGCGGCGCAGATGGACAAGATCGCCAACAACTCCCAGGCGAGCTGGTTCGGGGATTGGAGCGGCAACGTCGAGAGCTCAGTCAGCTCCGTTGTCGGGAAAGTCGCGGCAACGGGAGCGATTCCTGTCCTTGTCGCCTACAACATTCCGCAGCGGGATTGCGGCGGTCTCTCGGGTGGCGGTGGATCGAGTGCGTCGGAATACCGAGGCTGGATCGCCAGTTTCGCGAAAGGACTCGCAGGACGCAGGGCAATCGTGGTTCTCGAGCCCGACGCGGTGGCGAACTGGGATTGCCTTTCTTCCACCGACAAGGCGACTCGCATCTCGCTGATGCAGTACGCCGTGCAGGTGCTGAAGGCCCAGGGGCGGACGACGGTCTATCTGGATGGTGGCAATCCGCGCTGGCACTCAGCCAGTGAGCAGGCAGCCCGTCTCAAGGCGGTCAACATCGCCGGCGCCGATGGCTTCGCGCTCAACGTCTCGAATTTCTTTTCGTCGGCCGAGAACATCACGTACGGCTCCAGGGTTTCGGGGCTCGTAGATGGCAAGCACTTCGTCATCGACACGAGTCGGAACGGTCTTGGACCGAGCTCCGATGCGCAGTGGTGCAACCCGCCCGGACGCGCATTGGGAACGCCGGCCACTACCGAAACTGGCCACAACCTCGTCGACGCTTTCCTTTGGATCAAGGCTCCAGGTGAGTCCGACGGTGCGTGCAGCGGAGCGCCCGGTGCCGGCGAATGGTGGGCCGATTACGCCCTCGGTCTCGCCCAGAGAAGCGCGCTCTAAGAAGCAGCTACTGAATCGGGACTGACAGGAAGGGGGCGCCGCGCTGGTGATAAAGCGCGGCCTCCAGTACCACCGCTTCGGTGTTGATTCCCGGAGTGCCCGTCGGTTGCAGGTTTCGCTCGTAGACTCCGGCGCCCCAGCCGCGCCCGGCCATCCCCGCCGGCTGTACCGCCTGCAGCGCAATCAGCGTGTACGGTGACGGAAGCAGCGCGTGCCATGCGAACGCCGCCTTCGTGCTGACCCACCGCGGGCCTTCGACCCAGCCCTGTCCCGCCGCACCGCTAACGGCGAACGGGCGCCCCTCACGGTAGATGTTGTAGTAATAGAAGTAGTAGGGCCGGTCGGGGAGCGCGTCTTCGCTCGCCATCGTGATCGTACCGGTGGACCGGTACCTCGCTTCCTGCGCCGCAAGAACACGCCACGCCTGCGTCCTCAGCTCCGGCGAATACCACCCCGTCTCCAGGCCCATCATGATGTAGGGCTCGCTGGTGATCCGCTCGCTCCCGCGCTTGTCGGCGAAGAGACTGACCCCGAGTACGCTGACCGGAAGCGCGTTGATCCGCATATCCAGTGCGTTCGAGGCCCGGGATCCCCACAGCGCGAAGCCCGCGGCCGCGTACTGCTCGTAACCCATCTTCGCTTCGGGGTACGCGCGCCTCTCCCCGCTTTGAGGCGCGATGTCCTCACCCCGCAGGTATCCGTCCTTGATCAGCCGCGCCATGTCCAGGCGGTTGACGATCGCGGTTGCCTGCGGCATGTGCTGCGGATGATTGACTCCCACGATCCGGAGCCATACGAGGAAACGCCCGAGGTCGATCGCCGACCATCCAACTCCCCGGCTCGACGGCTTGAGGTCGCGATCCGTCATGCGCCCGGTATGTGAATCGTAGAACTTGTTGAAGGCTGCGCCGTCGTAGAGTGGCATCGAGGCGAGCGTGGCCAGGACCCTTTGGGTTCGCTGGTGGTAATTCGTATCGTCGATCAGCCCCAGGCCGTGTGCGGAATAGGTCGCGGCGAGCAGGCTCGCTATGTCCCAGATGGTCACGAACCGATAACCATCATGGGCCCGGGCGAGCCCGGTGGATGCCACATAATTCCGCTCGACGAACGCCCACGCCGTGCGCGCAGCCCCCATGTAAAGCTCGCGTTCGTCGATCACCACCCCTGGAACTGGGGCGGGGGGCGGGGGGCGCTGGCCGGGCCTCGCCTGGGCGCCGAGCGCGGAGGAGGAGATCAGGAGCGCCAGCAGAATCGGCCGGCCAAACTGGATCTGGAGTCGCATTATCATCGCGTCAGGCGTAGGCAAACGTACGTTATTGGGGGTCAGTGCAGGAACTTTGCCGCGCGCTGCCCCCCCGGATGTCAGTATCCAATTGCCGGCTACGGAGTCCTTATGCACGTGATGCGGGCCCTCAGCGGCGAGAGGGTACGAATCTGGCATACTAGAGCTTATGGCCAAGGTGTTCAACGAAACCGGCCTCAATGGTCAGCGGCAACAAAGCCCCGACCCAACAACGTGAGAAGAAAATGAGACTCAAAGGTCTACGCACCGCACTGATTGCAGTCACAGCGATCGTTGGCGCGCTGGCGATTGCACCACCGGCCGAGGGACAGCTGTCCCGGATCCACCCCTCTTTCTACGGGTCCGCTGAATGGGACACCGAGGATAGCGAGTTCTACCTGCTCGGTATGTACGTCGGAGTGGCGAAGCTCGGGTGGTCGCCTTACTTCAACATCAACGCGTACCGTCTCAACTACGTCGATAAGAGGCCGGGCGAAGGGCCAAAAAACCTCTCGGCCATTTCACCGACGCTGGGACTCGCCTATGCCGGTCGCAGGGGCGGTTTCTCTTTCGGCGGTGGTTATACCTGGACCGACTTCAACGATCCGGGCGCACCGGGAGCTGAGGGTGGTGGCTCGAGCGGACCGCACGCCGCATTCGGCGCCTACCGCGAGGGCTCGGGCGACAGGCCGATGCGCCTTCAGTTCCTGTCGAACTACAACTTCGGCGCGCAGTACCTGTGGACGCGGCTTCGGGCATCGAGGCCCGTGACCGACCGGGTTCGCCTGGGCGCGGAGTTCGTTGGGCAGGGCGGCTTCGAGAGCGGATCCACGAGCAATGTCTTCAAGGTCGGACCGACGGTCGAAGTGGCATGGACGGATAACTTCCGCACCGGAGCCGTGGTCGGTTACAAGACCTCGGGTGGGGACCGGTTCATCGACGGGCGAGAGAGCGCGGCGTACCTCAAGCTCGAGTTTTCATTCTCGCCCTTCTGATAACTGATCGCTGTCATCTGACAGTTGCTGAAGACCCTCGGAGTTTTTCCGAGGGTCTTTTGCATTTCAACTGCAACTGCGGAGGGGAACGGGCGGGAGGTTGGAGTGGCACAGGTGATAGGTATGCAGGTCACGACCTCACGACTTATCCCACTCGGGCACGGAAACTCCGCGCGTCGTTTCAGAGGGCGGGTTGCGCTGCATGAGAAGTCGGCGTGCAGTAACCTGTCTACCTTGTACCTGTGCCACTCTAACCTCCTACCCGTTCCCCTCCGCAGTTGCAGCTTGTTTGACCTCCGCCCGCACTATCCTTCCCGCATCATCCCTTCGAGCCTCGCCTTGACCTCGGGCCACTCGTCATCGAGCACACTGTAGTAAACGCTGTCCCGGTACCGGCCCGTCCACATCAGCGTGTGCTTCCGGAGTACTCCTTCCTCCCGAGCCCCGATGCGCAGCATCGCCCGCCGTGAAGGCTCGTTGAGGACGTCGGTCTTGAGCTCGACGCGCACGCACCCAAGGCTCTCGAAGGCGTGCGACAGCATGAGATACTTCGCCTCGGTGTTGATCGCCGTTCTCTGCCACGGCCTGGCGATCCAGGTCCACCCGATCTCGATGTGGTGGTTCGCCGGATCGTAATTGCCGAACCGCGTGCTCCCCACGACGGTTCCCGAATCCCTGGCAATCGTGACGAAAGGAAGTCCGGTGCCGTCGCGCACTGTTTTCAGTCCCGATTCCATGTACTCGCGCATGTCGGCTGGCGTCTTCGGATTCACCACAGTGAGACGCCAGATCTCCGGATCGAGGCC
>JBGTEZ010000225.1:0-1984 GCA_041747535.1 Gemmatimonadaceae bacterium | reverse complement strand
CGCGTGTCACACCAGGCACCAGCGCAAGAAATCCACGCCGCACCGGCTGTCGGCGCGCGACTCGTCGATCCTGGCGCACCTCGATGAGCGCGAGCCCGTCAGTCCGGCGCGGCTGGCGAAACATCTCGGAGTCGCGGCGTCAACGCTGTCCGAGGCGCTGAAGAGACTCGCTCGACTGGGGTTCATCGTTGCGCCAGAGAATGGGAGCACGAGGAGACGGACGAGCGTTCTCCTTTCAGATCTTGGCGCTCGGGCGATCAGTGACACATCGGTACTCGAGACGGAAAAACTCGAAGCCATTCTCAACGGGCTCACCAGAAGCGAGATGAAAAGCGTCGCGACGGGAATGGCCACACTCGGTAGTGCCTGTCGCAGTCACGCCGAGGGGGCAAAGCGGCGGGCGACGGCCGAATGAAGATCGTGCTGATCGTAATCGCGGTGCTTGTCGCGGTCGTGATCATCGTAATCGCCGTCGGGTACTCGCTGCCGGTGAAGCACACGGCAGTCGGAGAAGCGCGCTTTCGGCAGCCACCCGCGGCAATCTTTGCCATCATCACCGATGTGAAATCTTTTCCGTCGTGGCGCCCGTCGGTCGAGACAGTAGAAGTGCTTCCCGATTCAGGAGGGAAGCGGCGATTCCGCGAGATGGGGTCTGATGGATCGATTCTGTTCGAGGTCGACCGCGTGGTACAAGACAAGCAGCTCGTCACCAGAATCGCGGATCCGTCGCTTCCATTTGGCGGGAGCTGGACCTTCGACCTCATTCCGGCCGGCGATTCGACGACGCTGCGCATCACGGAAGACGGCGAGGTCTACAACCCGTTCTTCAGGTTCGTCTCCCGATTCGTGATGGGCCACACCAGGACGATCGACCGGTACCTCCTCGATCTGACCAAACGCTTGTGAAAAAGTTCACAAGCCCCTAGATTTACCTCCAATGGAAGACGAGAAACGGCAGCGAAAGACGCCCCCACCGGGCGGTCTCTCCGGCGCCGACTTCGCCGGCGTCGGGATCCAGTTCGCCGTCGCGATCATCGCTTTCCTTTTTGCTGGGCAGTGGCTGGACAACCGGATCGGCACCGGGCCGGTGTTCACAATCATTGGAGTGTTCGTCGGCTCGGGCGCGGCTTTCTACAACATGTACCGCAAGATCTCGGCGGCACAGAAGAAGGACGACGAATCGAGGGCCGGGCGCCGGTGACGGTGGCAAGGTCGGTTGGGCTGTTCGCGGCGATATCAGCGGCGATCATCCTGACGGCCTGGATCATCCTGCGGCTGGTTTTCGCGAGCGACGAGCAGCACCAGGCGCTGCTCCTCGCCGCTGGACTGGCTTTCGCAGTGCAGGTCGGCGCTTTCGTGCTCCTCGCTGGATCGAATCGCCGGGAAGGCCTGACTGCGGACACACATACGGCGGACGTCCTGGTCCTGTGGGGGATGGGAGCCGTCATTCGGCTGGTGGTGCTGGTGCTGTTCGCGGTTCTGGCGAAGGTTATGCAACTGCCGCTGGATGCCGCGCTCGTTGGGCTGGCGACGTACTTCTTTCTCACGATGATGGCTGAACCTTTCCTGCTGAATCATGTCCGCTGAAGGCAAAGACTTCATAACCCCGCACATCACGGACTCGCACCACCTCGAGTACCCGTGTCTCGACACCGGCTGGGTTTGCGCCTACGAGCTGCCGCACTGGGATCCGATCCATATCGGAAGCCTCGCGATCGACATCTCGCCGACCAAGCATGTAGTCATGCTGTGGATTGCCGCGCTGCTCTGCATCGCGACGATGCTTCTGGCCCTCAAGGGCCACAAGCAGAAAACAGAGGGAGGGCGCGCCCCCAAGGGAGTTGCCAACGGACTCGAGGCTCTCGTCCTCTACCTGAGGAATGAAGTCGTCCTCCCCAACGTCGGACACCACGGCAACGGGTACGTCCCGTTCCTCCTCACGCTGTTCTTTTTCATTCTCTTCGCCAACCTGCTCGGCTTGATC
>JBGTEZ010000224.1:0-2353 GCA_041747535.1 Gemmatimonadaceae bacterium | reverse complement strand
AAGAATGCGGCCGATCCGCGGGCGCCGACGAACATCGCGAATGACTCGTTGAACGGAGCCTGCCCCGGCGCGTAGAACGTGTTGTGGGTGACTTCGTGAATGACGGTGTTGGCGAGCGTGAGGCTGTCGCTCTGCAACGTCGTGCTCAGGAGCGGATCGTTGAAAAAGCCGAGGGTACTGAAGGCATCGGCGGGACGAACGTAGGTGTCGAAGCCGTCGCGCTCCATTTCCTTCGCGGTCTCGAGCGCCTTCCTGAAATCGAAGTAGCCCTTGTAGGGGACGCGCCCGACAATGGGAAACCACCACGTGTATGCCTTGAGGGTATCGCGGTAGGCCGCCGAAAGAAGCAAGACCAGAGTGTCGCGATCTAGGCGCGAATATGTCGTATAACTGTCTTTAACTCGGAGCGACAAACTGTCTTTTGCGTACTGGCGAGCCGCTAAGACTACCCTTAGCTTCGCTCTCGTCTCCGCGGGGGTCCCCGGCCGCTCCACAATATCCGCAATTGGCTCCCGGCGGCTCAGAATCTTCGCCTCTTCCCACCCCGCGCGACTCAGATAACAGCCTGTCGGAGCAGAGATTAGAGCGCCAATAGCGGCCACAATCGCTATCGCCAGGAAACCGCGGCGGGTTATCTTACCACGTGTCCTTCGTCCACCTGCACTGCCACTCGGAATATTCACTTCTCGATGGCGCCAATCGCATCACTGATCTCATCGGCAAGGCCCTCGAGTTCGAGCAGCCTGCGCTTGCGATAACCGACCACGGCAATCTTCACGGTGCGTGGGAGTTCCAGGAAAAGGCGAAAAAGGCGGGCTTGAAGCCGATCATCGGCATGGAAGCCTATGTCGCGCCCGGCGATAGACGAGGCCGCGACCGGGTGGGCGGCGAGCGAGGAAAACCCTACTACCACCTCGTCCTGCTCGCCCAGAACGCGGTCGGATACAGGAATCTAGTCAAGCTCTCATCCCTCGCCTACACGGAAGGATTCTACGCCAAGCCGCGCGTCGACCGCGAGCTGCTGGCGAGGTACAACGAGGGAATCGTCGTCTCCTCCGCCTGCATGGCCGGCGAAATTGCCCACCATCTGCTGTCCGATGAATACGACCAGGCGCGCGAGACTGCCGCCTGGTACGCCGAAGTTTTCCGCGGCCGGTACTACCTCGAAGTGCAGGCGCACTCCTCGGAAAACCAGGATACCCTCAACCGCCGCGTCTTCCAGCTCGCCGAGGAAGTCGGGGTTCCCGTGCTCGCGACCAATGACGCGCATTTCCTCAGGCGCGAAGATCACGACGCCCACGACGTGCTGCTCTGCATCGGACTGGGCAAGGATTTCTCCGATACGAACCGGATGCACTACGACGAGGGGCTCTACTTCAAGAGCGCCCCCGAGATCGCGTCGGCGTTTCCCGGCCGCGCCGACGTTCTCGAGAACACGCTCCGCATTGCGGAAGAGACCTCGATCGAATTCTCCAAGCAATACAGGGTTCCATCGTTCCCGCTCCCAAGCGGGATCGAGACCGAGAACGAGCTGCTCGTGCGCCTCGCCGAGGAAGGAGCATGCCGAAGGTACGGCGTCCCGCTTCCGAGCGAGGTCCGCGAGCGTCTCGACTTCGAGCTCGGCGTCATTACCAGCACCGGGTACGCGGGCTACTTCCTCATCGTCTCGGATTTCATCGACGCCGCGCGCAAGAAAGGGATTCCGGTCGGGCCGGGCCGGGGATCGGTGGCCGGATCGCTGGTGGCCTACGCGCTTCACATCACCGATGTCTGCCCGCTCAGGTTCGATCTTCTCTTCGAGCGCTTTCTCAACCCCGAGCGGGTGTCGATGCCCGACATCGACGTCGACTTCTGCTTCGAGCGCCGCGGCGAAGTCATCGAGTACGTCCGCCAGAAATACGGGCGTGACTCAGTCGGCCAGATCATCACCTTCGGGACGCTCAAGTCGCGCGCGGCGATCAAGGACGTCGGCAGGACGCTTGGGTTCACTCCATCCGAAACCGATTACCTCGCGAAGCTGATTCCGAACCACCCCAACTTCTCGCTCACGGTCAGCGAAGCGATCGAGCGGATCCCCGAGGTGAAAGAGCTCTACAACGCCCGCAAGGACGACCCGCGCGAGGTGAAGGACAAGAAGGATCGCTACCGCGTGCTACTCGATTACGCGATGAAGCTCGAAGGACTCTCCCGCCACGCCGGAGTGCACGCGGCTGGAGTCGTCATCGCGCCGGGCCCGCTCGACGAGTACGTGCCCGTCTGCACCCAGGCCTCGAAGGGCTCAGGGTCGGGCGTCAACGGCGAGGAGGCAATCGTCGTCACTCAGTACGACATGAACGCCCTCGAGAAGGCGGGA
>JBGTEZ010000223.1:0-11321 GCA_041747535.1 Gemmatimonadaceae bacterium | reverse complement strand
GCCTGCCACCATTCCCTGCCCGGCCGCTTCCTCGTAGCCGGTCGTTCCGTTGATCTGGCCGGCGAAGTAGAGGCCCGGAAGTGCTTTCACCTGCAACGAAGAGTCGAGCTGTGTGGGCGGATAATAATCGTATTCGATCGCGTACCCGGCGCGAGTCATCGCAACGTTCTCCAGTCCACGAATCGAGCGGAGAATCTCGATCTGCACGGGCGCCGGCAGCGACGTCGAGAGACCGTTCACATAGAGCTCCGTCGTGTCGTGACCTTCCGGCTCGAGAAAAATCTGATGCCGGTCGGCGTCCGGAAACTTGACGATCTTGTCCTCGACCGACGGGCAATACCGCGGCCCCCTCGAAGAGATCGCACCGCCGTACATCGCGGAAAGCGCAATGTTGTCGTGGATGATCTTCTTGCCCGCCGACTCCAGATAGGTGATCCAGCAGGGCAGCTGCTCCGGATGTCTGGTCAGGGCGCCATCGCGCCGCGGTGCTGGCCAGTAGTGCGACCACGAGTAATCGAAATGCTCGATCTCGCTCGTCTGGATCTCGACCCTGGAGTAATCGACTGAGCGCCCGTCGATTCGGGGCGGCGTTCCGGTCTTGAAACGCGCGACGGTAAGGCCGGCACCCTCGAGCTGCTCGGCCAGATGCGTGACGGAATTTTCTCCGGCCCTTCCTCCGGAAATCCTCGTCTCGGTGCCGATGTGAATCCGTCCGCGCAGGAACGTTCCTGTCGTGATGACGACACTTCTGGCGCCGAATCGCCTTCCCTCGAGCGTTTCGACTCCGGTCACCCTGCCGTCTCCGGCGGAGAGAACGAGGCGAGCGACCGTTCCCTGGATCGTGTGCAGATTCTTCTGTTGCTCGATCAGGGTCCTCGCTGAACGACGGTAGAGTCCGCGGTCGCATTGCGCGCGGGGTGCCCACACCGCCGGCCCCTTGCTCCGGTTCAGCATCCGGAACTGCAGCATCGAGAGATCGGTCGCGCGCGCCATGATTCCTCCCAGCGCGTCGACTTCGCGAACGACGGTGCCTTTTGCGACTCCGCCGATCGCGGGGTTGCACGACATCTGGCCGATTGTCTCGAGAGCGCTGGTGACGAGACCGACGCGGACGCCGAGCCTGGCGGCGGCGACAGCGGCTTCGGTACCGGCGTGGCCGGCACCGATCACGACTACGTCGAACTCGATCTCAAAATCAGTGGAGCGCGGCATGGAGTCAAACATAGCAGCCGATCCACAGGGGAAACCAAAGTTGTTGGTGGATATTCGGTGACTCTACTCCTGGTGTCGCCAGGATCGAACTGTCGCCCAGCAGTACACCAGGTGGCTGGGAGCTTTCAGCCTGGCAGCTAACGGCTCGTCAGTCGCCGTTGATTCAATTAGTTCAGATTCACAGCCGTTGTTCGACTACCGCCCACTCTTCGACGAAGGCAACACCGCCTTCGATGCGGTCGATCACGACCTCAGTCCCCGCAGGCAACGTCTTGGTATCGAGACCCCGAGCAGGTATTCGAAGTGCCTCTCCACGCAGCTCGTAGGAGATTTCGCCCGCGCTACCCAGCGAAATCTCCTCAGTGACGACTGCCGGCTGGCCCTGAATGTCCTCATCGTCAAGTGATATCGGACCGGTCACACCCCGCAATGCCCACTGCGCGAGCAGCGTGATCATTCCCGCCAGCACGATACCGCCGCCGGCGAGGGCGATGAGAACGGTTGCCCAGACGGGCAGCACCGTCCTCGATGCGACGAGATAGCCGGTGCCGCCGAAGCCGGCCGCGAATGCGGCGGCGGCCGGCAGATTTATGAACGCCGACGGCTTCCGGGAACGATTTCGCTTCCTGCGAGTCCGCTCCACTCCGTGCAGCATCGAAAAAACCGCGAGTATCAGCCCGCCGATGAACGCGACGAGAAAAATTACGCGGAACGCGATGACCATCTACTTCTGTTGCTCGAGCTGGAAGCGAGGCTTCAGGATCCGAGGTGCTTCCTGAACCAGGCGATTGTCGCCGGCCAGGCTGCCTGACTGGCGGTCAGGTTTGCGCCGGCCTGGCCGCCCTGCTGTCTGAGGAATCCATGCCCGGCGCCCGCGTAAATGGTGGGGACATACGTCCGGCCCAGCGCGCGGAGGGTGGAATCTGCCGCCGGGATGGTCGAGTTGACTCGATTGTCCTCACTGCCATACAGTCCTAGCACCGGAGCGCGCACGGTCTGGAGCGCCGCGGATGGCGGACTCGAGCCGTAGTAAACCACGGCGGCGCCAACCGTCGGCGAGTGCGTCGCGTGCGTGAACGACACGCTGCCACCCCAGCAGAATCCGACGATCCCGTATTTCTGCTGCGCTGATGGCAACGACATCCCGTATCGGGCAACGGCGTCGATCTGTCGCTGCACGTCGGCCGAGTTGAGAGTGCGCGTCGCTGCCACTGAGGCGGCCGACACCACGCTGTCCGGTCCGCCGGGAATGTTCGCCATCGTCAGGAAGTCGGGAGCGATCGCGATAAAGCCGTCAGCCGCGAGCTGGTCGGCGACGCTTCTGATCCACGGAGTGAGCCCGAAGATCTCCTGCACCACGATGACCACCGGCGCCTTGGTGCTACGCTCGGGATAGACTACCCAGCTCCGGAGACTGTCGGCAGGGCCGGTGCGAATCATCACCCACTCGCCGTGGCGCGGAGATGCGGCCAGCCTCGTCGGCGCTCCCGCCGCATCAGGTGGCGTCGGATAGGCCGGAGCAGAGGTGCCAGGCATCTGATTACTCGTGCACGCGGCGGCAGCGAGAAGGACCACACCCGCACTGATGAAACGCATCATTTGCTCCTTTGGTTGCTGACAGGCATTGGGCCCGTCGTCTGCTGGAAGCTCTCGGCGAAGAACTCGCCCACCCGGTACTCCGCATAATAAAACGGGCGCCATGGCACCGAGCCAGTGACAAAACCCGCATGTCCGCCCCTCCGCACGAACTCGGTATGGAGAGCGGGGTTTCCCCGAGCTGCTTCCCGGACCTCATCCAGCACCTCGGGGGGCAGCATTGGGTCGTCAACCGCGCTTAATAG
This sequence comes from Gemmatimonadaceae bacterium, assembly GCA_041747535.1. Taxonomy (GTDB): domain Bacteria; phylum Gemmatimonadota; class Gemmatimonadetes; order Gemmatimonadales; family Gemmatimonadaceae; genus UBA4720. The sequence continues at coordinate 8,268 of JBGTEZ010000223.1, read as the reverse complement.
TAGCGTTTTGAGTCTAATGTCGCCGAGAGAGGGAAGCGAGCTCGCGCGCGTGTAATAATCGACAGCGTCCCGGTACCCATGGAGGGGCGCCGTGATCACGTCATCGAAGTCCTCGAGGGTGCGCAGCGATGCGATTCGGTCCGGATGGACGAGGTCGGGGAACCGCACGACCTTCTCCCTGACCTTCCGCTTGAGCGATTCGAGAAAGAATCGCTGGTACAGCGTCGAGAATCCGCGATTGATACGCTTGCTCGAGCGACCAAGGTCGAATGGAACGGAGATGGCCGCCGCCGCGACGAGCTGAGATGGAAGGTCGTCCCCTTTTTCCGCCAGGAACCTGAGGAGCACGTTGCCGCCGAGCGAGACGCCGGCGAGCGCAACCGGCACTCCGGGGAATTCCGCGACGATCCTGTCCAGTACGAGGCCCAGATCTGACGTCTCGCCCGAGTGATAAAACCGCCTGGCTCGATTCATCTCGGAGCCGCACGAGCGGAAGATGAGAAGATCCGCCGCCCACCCCCGACGTGCGGCTTCTGCCAGCAACCCCTGGGCGTAATGCGAGCGCACCGTCCCCTCGAGTCCGTGAAGCAGCAGCAATCGAGGAGCGCGCTTCGGTGCGTCAAGGCGATGGACTTCGACGAAGTCTCCGTCCGGAGTATCCCACCGCTCGAGGGTGGTAGGCACCGGCGCCTGACGCCGAAACAGCTTTCCCCACAGCGTCTGCAGGTGACCGCCGGGTATCCACCACGCCGGCGAATAGATTACCTCGCGCCGCGCCCTGTCAGGCAGGCGCGTGTACCGGTCGTGTACAATGCTCATTCATCGGGAGAATCCTGTCCTGGAAGTACAGATATTCGGCATCAAGAAAAGCGCCGATACGCGAAAGGCGCTGCGCTTCTTCTCCGAGCGTCGCATCAGAACCCATTTCGTGGATCTGATGGAAAAACCCGCATCGCTCGGGGAGCTGCGACGGTTCGCACAGAAATTCGGTGTCATGTCTCTCGTCGACAGGGATTCGAGGAGATTCGACGAGCTCGGTCTCCGCTACGCGCAATTGTCGGACGAGCGCTGGCTGGAGAGACTGTCGGACGAGCCGCTCCTGCTGCGACTTCCACTGGTCCGGAGCGGAAATCTGGTGATGATCGGTGCCGACGAATCTGTCTGGAAGAAATGGATGGCCGGCTGATGTACCGCCGCTCGCTTGTGTGGGCGAGCCGGGACGGGCGATATTGAAAACTCTCCCGCCCGTTACGCTCAAACCAGCGCGCTACCAGTGACTTATAAAGTACTCGTCACCGATGAAATCGACGCCGAGGGCGTCGCACTTCTCGTTGCGGATCCGCGGCTTGAGGTAGACGAAGTTCCGACCCTGCCGCGCGAACAGCTCCTCGCGCGCATCAGCGACTACGATGCGATCGTCGGGCGGAGCGCCACCCGCATCTCTCGGGAGCTGCTGGAAAAGGCGAAGAGGCTCAAGGTCGTTGGTCGCGCCGGGGTAGGTGTCGACAACATTGACCTTGCTGTCGCTACATCCCTCGGCGTGGCGGTAATAAACGCGCCCGCCGGAAATACGATAGCCGTGGTCGAGCTCTTCTTCGGCGCGTTGATCGCACTCCTCCGCCACATCCCGCGCGCCGACAGCTCAATGCATGCCGGCAAATGGGAGAGATCGTCACTGCTTGGCTCCGAGCTCAAGGGCCGGGCGCTTGGCATCGTCGGGCTCGGGAGAATCGGCGGCGAGGTTGCGACGCGTGCCCGTGCGTTCGGAATGGATGTTCTCGCGTACGACCCCTATGTCGCTCCATCCCGCTTCGAGTCGCTGCGGGTGCAGGAAGTGGCCACGCTGGAATCCCTGCTGGAGCAGTCGGCCGTGCTGACCGTGCACACACCGCTGACCGACGAAACCACCGGCATGATCGGACGTCGCGAGCTCGCCCGGCTGCCACAGCGATCGATCGTCGTGAACATGGCCCGAGGAGGAATCGTCGACGAGACTTCGCTCTACGAGGCGCTCAAGGCGGGGCACCTGTCGGGCGCGGTGGTCGATGCTTACGAGAAAGAGCCGTTGTCACCCGAACATCCTCTGCGCGCACTGCCAAACGTTCTGCTCACGCCGCACATCGGCGCTTCCACCACCGAGGCGCAGCGTAACGTCGCGGTCGATGTATGCGTCGCGGTTCGCGATGCGCTGCTGAGCGGCGAGCTTTCGCGCTCCATCAACGTCGCCGATGTCGGCGGAGAGTGGTCGGAGATCGAATCCGCGCTGGTTCTGGTTCGGCGCGCCGCCGCGGTCGGTCGCGCGATACTCGCCACTCAGGGGACTCGTGCCGTTCAAAGACTGGATCTCCGCTGCGGCACGGCGCTGCTTGCCGCACGAGGCGCACTGCTCGCGTCGGCTGCGCGTGGTTTGCTCGAGGGAACAGTGGAGCAGGAGAGGCTCAATCTCATCAACGCCCGCGCGATGGCGGAGACCCGAGGCATCGATCTGGCCACGACCGAGACCGCGACCCAGGAGAATCCGTACGCCATTGAGGTGAGACTCAGCGGGGGGATGCAGGACATCGCGGTCGCCGGCGTCGCACATCCGAACAGCGCGCCAAGACTGACGAGAATAGGTGCCTTTCACGTGGACGTGCAGCCGAAGGATACGCTGCTGATTCTCACCAACAACGACGTCCCCGGTGTCATCGGCAGGGTCGGCACCCTGCTTGGCGCAGCCGGCGTCAACATCGCCGAGTACCATCAGGCGCGGCTCGCTCAGGGAGGCCAGGCGCTGGCGGCGGTGTCGGTCGACGGCGAGGTGAGCGAATCGATCCGGCAGTCCCTGCTCGGGCTTCCGGATGTGCTCTCAGCCGCGGTCGTCTGCTTTCAGCCAGGGTGAGCACCGGAATAAGCAGTGATCGAAGCGTCCGCGAAGCTTACGAGACCGATGCTTCGGGTCTTCACTTCCTGCCTGATGCAGTCGCAAGACCGGAGACCGCTGACGATGTGGTCGAGATCGTCAGGCGTGCCGCCACCGACCGCATGCCGGTTACCTGCGCCGGCGCTCAAACCAGCACGACTGGCGCGTCGATCACCGACAAAGGCTTGCTTCTCTCCCTGCGCGGATTGAGCTGGATCGGCGAGGTCGACAGAGCGGCGAAGACAATCAGGGTCGGTCCGGGAGCCCTTCTCGGAGAGATCAAGCGCGCCACCGCCGCGACCGGCCTGCTGTTCGCTCCCGATCCGACCAGCGAAGAAGAGTCAACGATCGGCGGCGCGATCGCGTGCAACGCTTCAGGTGCCCGAACCTACAAGTACGGAGCGACACGCCGGCACATTCGCTCACTGCGCGTCGTTCTGGCGAGCGGAGACACGGTTGAATTCCGGCGCACCGAGCTGGAGAAGAACACCGTTGGATACGCGTTCGCGCACGATCCCATCGATTGGTTCATCGGCAGCGAGGGAACTCTTGGAATAATCGTGGACGCGGAGCTCTCGCTCCTACCCCTGCCGACGCGCGTGGTTGGCCTTGCGGTGCCGTTCGAGACTGAAGCCGATGCGCTGCGGTTCGTGGTGGCGGTGAGAGAGTCGACGCGCGTATCGCCACGGTGCATCGAGTTCTTTGATTCGCTGGCGCTCGAAATCGCACGATCGTCGGGTGAAGCAACGAGATGGCCGGATGGAGCGACCGCGATGGTATACGTCGAGGAGGAGATAGATGGCGATCTCGACGACGCGCTCGGCAAATGGATCGAGCTGATGGAGGAAGTCTCGACATCAATGGAGCCGCTGGTGTTCGACGGTGAAGCCCAGCTCCGGGAGGCGAGGCGCATCCGGCACAGCGTGCCCGCGACGATGAACGAGCGCGGCGGACGGCTCCGTGCCGCCGGTGGCAGAAAGCTCTCCACCGACTGGGCGGTTCCATATCGAAAGCTGGGTGATGCGATCGGTATTGCACGCGGGCTCGCGACAGCCCGCGGTGTCGCGCAGCCGGTGATCTACGGCCACGCCGGGAATGGCCACCCTCACCAGAATTTTCTGGCCCGCGATGCGGCCGAGCTCACTACAATAGAAGAGGTGATCGAGGAGACTCTCCGGATGGTGCTTTCCCTCGGAGGCACGGTGGCGGCAGAGCACGGGATCGGGAAGATCAAGCGCAGGTGGCTCCCGTTGCAGATGAACCCGCTCCAGATCTCGATGATGACCGCCGTAAAACGGGAGCTCGACCCACTCGGCATCCTCGCACCCGGCAACATTCTGTGAAGCGCTTCAGCTCCGTGGTGCTGGACGTGGACTCGACTCTCGCCGGAATCGAAGGCATCGATTGGCTCGCCGCTCTGCGCGGGCCGGAAGCAGAGGCGCGGAGCGCCGAGCTGACCGATAAGGCGATGCAGGGGCTGATTACTCTCGAGGAGATCTACGGCCAGCGGCTCGGTTCGGTGCGACCGACACGGAATGAGATCGAGCAGCTGAGTCGCGTTTATGTCGAGCGCATGGCACCCGGGGCACGGGAAGCCGTTGCGCGCCTGCGCGAGGAGGGGGTATCGCTCACGATCGCGAGTGGCGGATTCCGGCAGGCGATTTTGCCGCTCGCCGCCGAGCTCGGGATAGAACCCGATAAAGTACATGCTGTGAGCCTTCGCTTCGATGACCGGGGCGGGTATGCGGGATTCGACGAGAGCTCGCTCCTCGCGCGCCAGTACGGAAAGCGGGACACGATTGCCAGCCTCGGGCTCGAGGGTCCCGTTCTGGCGGTGGGAGATGGCATCACTGATTTTGAGATCGCGCCGGTGGTGGATGCATTTGCCGCATTCACCGGCTTCATCCGCCGGGACGCGGTAATAGCGGGAGCTGACTATGTGCTCGAGAGCTTTGACCAACTGCTGGAGCTGGTGATCGAATGACGAAGCCTTTCGGCACTTTTTTCCTGCCTGGACCCACCGAGGTTCGCGATGAGATCATGGCAGCGATGACGCAGCCGATGATCCCGCACCGTGGACCGGAATTCGAGCAGCTGTTCGAGCGGCTCCAGCAGGGATTGCGTGCCGTTTTCAAGACGGCCCGTCCCGTTCTCGTCGGCAGCTGTTCGGCAACCGGTATGATGGAAGCCGGTATTCGTGCCGTTCCGGCGGGCCGCATCCTCTGCCTCGTCAACGGAGCGTTTTCCGAGCGCTTCGCGCACATTGCCACGGCGTGTGGACGGGATGTCGATCGGTACGATGTCCTGTGGGGACAAGTCCACGCGATTCCGCAGCTCGAAGAGCGGCTCGCGATCCGAAAGTATGTCGCCATCACCGTTGTCCATTCGGAAACATCCACCGGAGCGCTGAACGACGTACGCGCGCTATCTGATGCAGCGCATCGGCAGGGTGTGTTCTGTCTCGTGGACAGCGTCAGCGGCGTCGCGGGAGCAGAGCTCCACTTTGACGAGTGGAAGCTCGACTACGCGCTCACCGGATCCCAGAAGGCGTTTGCACTCCCGCCGGGGTTGGCCTTCGCCGTCGCCTCGGCCGAGTTGATCGATCGCGCCGCGAGCACGCCGAACCGCGGCGTCTACTTCGATCTCGTAGAGCTCGATGCGTACGCGAGGAGAAACCAGACTCCCAGCACTCCCGCCCTTTCTCTGATCTACGCGCTCGACGCGCAGCTCCGGTCGATCGCCGGCGAAGGAATCGAGACGCGCTGGGCGCGCCACACAGCAATGGCGGCGCGCACACAGCAGTGGCTGGCAGAGGTGAGCGCGGCAACGGGGAACAAGCTCGGCAACATTGCACCCCTTGGATCGCAGTCGCCGACCATCTCGGCGATCAGGCTTCCCGGCGATCAGCCGGCGGAGGGCTTCACACAGAAAGTGGCGGAGCGCGGAATAGTCGTCGGCAGCGGTTACGGGAAGCTCAAGGGCTCTACCTTCAGAATAGGCCACATGGGAGATCACACCGTCGAGTCCCTCGAGCAGTGCCTTTCGGCTTGTGCGGGTGCTCTCTCCTCTTGACCCAGATCTCGGTTTCGAACGTCGGTGTCGAGTTTGGCGCGAATAGAATCTTCGAGAAAATCACCTTCACGATCGGTGAGGGCGACCGCTGGGCGATCCTGGGTCGAAATGGAAGCGGAAAGACGACTCTCTTCCGGCTCATAACGGGAACGCAGCAGCCGACGGAAGGGACGGTCACCCGCCATCCCGGACTCAAGATGGCGCTGCTCGAGCAGCACCGCGATTTCGGCGAGGCACAGACGGTGTGGGAGGCGGGCGCGGGGGAATACGCTGCACTGCTCGCGCTCGAGCGCTCACTGGCGGAGCAGGGTGCGGAGCTGGCGGTCGTCGGCGAAGCAGCCACACCCCAGATGCTCGCGCGTTATGACCGGGATCTCGAGCGGTTCGACCGCGAAGGAGGCTACACCTTCGCGCCGCGCGTCGATGCGGTCCTGCAGGGACTGGGCTTCGACGCGGAGAAAGCGCGCACCCAGCCTTTGGCCAACCTGAGCGGGGGCGAGCGCGGCAGACTCGGTCTCGCTCGGCAGCTCGTGAGCGCCGCTGACGTCCTGCTTCTCGACGAGCCTACCAATCACCTCGATCTCGAGACCACGATCTGGCTGGAGGATTACCTCAAGAACTCACGCAAGACGATTCTGCTGATCAGCCACGACCGCGCGTTTCTCGGCAACGTGGTCGATCACGTGCTTCACCTGGAGGGCGAAAGCGCTGTCTCCTATACCGGGAGCTACGAGGCATTCGTTCTCCAGCGCGAAGAAAGGCGCCTCAGCCAGCAGCGCGCGTTCGAGAAGCAGCGCAAGGTGATAGCGGACGAAGAGGACTACATCCGCCGCAACATCGCGGGACAGAATACCAAACAGGCGAAGGGCCGGAGAAAACGCCTCGGTCGCCTGCCACGGCTCACCGGTCCCACGGCGGAGGAAGGCGGCGCGATGGGACTGCGCCTGGAGCTGTCGGAGAGAGGTGGCGACCAGGTCGCCGTCGCGCGCGATGTCACGATCGCTGTCGGCGAGCGCACGCTCATCAGGAGCTTCACCGGAACCATTCAGCGTGGCGAGGTCGTTGGATTCGTCGGGCCGAACGGCAGCGGCAAGTCCACGTTTCTCCGCGCGCTGGTCGGAGATCGCGAGACCACCGGCGGCGAGCTCCGACTCGGCGGCTCGGTGCGACCGAGCTACTACCGGCAGGACATGGCCCAGGTACCGGTGGACAGAACATTGTTCGAGGTTATCAGCGACCTCAGGCCGCAGTGGGAACGCCGGATGGTCATGGGACATCTCGCCCGCTTCGGCTTCTCGGGCGACGAAGCGCAGCGCCGCGCCGACACGCTGTCAGGCGGCGAGCGGGCAAGGGTAGCGCTGGCGATGATGGTGCTTACGAAGGCCAACTTCCTCCTGCTGGACGAGCCGACCAACCATCTGGACATCGAATCGGTCGAAGCGCTGGAAGACGCTCTCTCCGACTACGAGGGCACCATACTCCTGGTCAGCCACGATCGCGCCATGCTCGAAGCCCTCACGTCGCGCGTGTGGGTGCTGCACGAGCAGCACATCACCGATTTCCCCGGTTCGTTCGGCGAATGGGAGGACCAGAGCCGGGAGCGGGCTCACGCCGCCTCTATTGCCGCCGCCGAACAGGAATCCCTCCGCCGCGTTCAGGAGAAAAAAGCCACGCGCAGGCGGGACGTGGAAAGCGATCACACCAAAGCGACGATCCGAACCGCGCGGCGCACGGTCGAGGATCTGGAAAAACAGATCTCAACTCTCGAAGGCAAGATCGCGACGCTCAAGGCGGTGCTCGAGGATCCGGAGCTGTACACGACTCGCGAGGGAACGCAGAGGTCATTGGCCGTTGGCAACGATCTCGAAGCGCTGCGAAAGATGCTCGATGTTACGCTCGAGCGGTGGACGGCTGCGACGGAGAAGCTGGAGCAACTCGCGGTTCACTGAGGTTTTCCGTTGCGACCGCGATACGACTGCAACTGCTGAGGGGAACGGGTACGAGGTTGGAGTAGCACAGGTACAAGGTGGACAGGTCACTACGACCCGACTTTCCCTGTTGCGCAACCGCCCACTGGAACGACGCGCTCAGTTACCGCGCCCGAGTGGGATAAGTCGTGAGGTCGTGACCTGAAAACCTGATACCTACGCCACTCTAACCTCGTACCCGTTCCCCTCAGCAGTTGCAGTCAAGCGCTCAGCCCAACGTACAACTTTCGTAATTAGAACTCCCCGATGAACCCGATCTCGACTTCGAGATGATGCCCGAACTGCTTCTCGACCTTCTCCTGCGCG
>JBGTEZ010000222.1:0-1820 GCA_041747535.1 Gemmatimonadaceae bacterium | reverse complement strand
CACATCGCGCTCGAGCCGGCGATAGCGCGTCACTACCGCCGAGTCGGCGGCGCTTCGCGCGGTGGCTGCCCTCGCGCGGGTGATGCGATCGGCCGCCGCGCGCGAATCCGCCAGGAAGCGGATGAAGTCGGCATTGAAGATCTGCTCACGCGTCAGCGGAGTCAGCGCCGGCGCATCGGTAGTAACCCGGACGGTGAACCTGATCGGCCGCGCATCTCTCGCACGGATCGAGACCGTCGGATAGGTAACCACCACCGACGCGTTCGGCGCTTCCCCGATGTCGAGCTGGAGATTCGTCTTGCCATCCAGTGCGGCCTGGCTTGCGACGGCGGTTCGATTCGGGCCGGTCACGCCTCCGGACAACCGGGTGATGAGGTCCGGCCCGAGCCTGGCCCTCACATCCCCGATGTACGCGGCGTTCAGTAACTCGAGATGCCGGTCGCGCTCAGCCGGCTCAAGGCGCTCGAGGTTTGCAACCAGCTCCTCGAGCTCGCGCTGTCTGAAAGTCTGCTCGCCGAAGGGCTGGAGGTGGCGATCCGAGTACTGGAGATCGCGCTCGACGCGCATTGAGCCGAGGAGAATCCATCCGATATCGATGCGAGGCGCGTTGGCGAGAAGCTGGTACTCGATAATGCGGCGGCCGCCGCTCTCCGAAACCACTGCGCCGGGCGATCCCCACTCGAGCCGCAAGGGACGGCCGGACGCATCGCGAACCGTGAATCCGACACTCTCATTGACCGCGTCGCCAAGAAGGTTGACCACCCTCCCGCTCCGCGCATCGAGATAGATCTGGACGACGTTGCCGCTCGCATCGCGGTAGAACCGCGTCTGGTATCCCTGATATGATGCCGCATCGTCGAGACCTGCTTCGGGCGATGCGAGCACCGGCTCCACCGTCCGTGGCTGCGCATTGATCGTCGCGGGCCAGGCGAGCGTCAACGCCAGCACGATTGCGCGCGTGCGGGGAAAATGCCTCATCGTGCGCATGGCGGAGATCTCCGCTCTGGGGCTGGCAGCAGGAGGATTGAAATCAAGGAGACAAGTTGTTCACCATACCAGCCTTTGTGAAGGAGCAAGTCCCTCGCAACTCGAATCTCTGCTTCTTCGCTCCCGCATCCTGCCGTTCGATCTGGTGCTCGATGCAGAATATGGTTGACACAGGTTGAGCCCTCGACCACAATTGGCTGGCCACACAATATCCGGGGGAGGGTTCCCTGACCAGAGATATCACTCGACGCGAAGCTCTGCGGCGCGCGGCAGCGACGGCCGCGAGCGCGGGGATTGCCGCTCTCCTTCCCGCCACGGCGACCGCCGCACCGCTCGATGGCACCCCTCGCTCCGCTGCATTCAGACACTCGGTCTGCCGGTGGCCCTATGGCAAGCTGACAGTCGACGAGCTCGCGCGGATGGCCCGTGACCTCGGGATTCACTCCGTCGAGCTGCTCGAGCCGGAGGAGTGGGCGATTGCCCGCCGGCATGGGCTGACCTGCGCCATGGGATACGCGACGGTGCCCGATCCGCGCACCCGCCTCACCCAGGGATTCAACCGCGTCGAGAACCACGCCTGGCTCATTCCCGCCTACGAGCGCGCGCTCCCGCTCGCCGCCGCTGCCGGCGTTCCCAATCTCATTTGCTTCTCGGGTAATCGAGACGGACTGAGTGACGAAGACGGGCTCACGGCCTGCGCGCGCGGACTCGCTGCGCTAATGCCGGCGGCCGAGCGTCACGGGGTGGGAATCTGCATGGAGCTGCTCAACTCCAGGGTCGATCACGCCGGCTACCAGTGCGACCGCACTCCGTGGGGGGTGGCGCTCGCCACC
>JBGTEZ010000221.1:0-9166 GCA_041747535.1 Gemmatimonadaceae bacterium | reverse complement strand
GACCTGCACACGCCACCACGATTGCTCCCGCTGCGATCGCGGCGAGCCCGGCCGTCATCCAGGTCGCATGCACCGCGATGGACGCGCCCGGAATGGAAGCGGCAGAGGCTGCGATGTGATCGAAAACGACGAGCAGAGGATGCGCCGCCTGCGCGCAGAACCGCGCCAGTCCTTCCGCGGGCGCGACGAGCAATGCGAGGAAGAGCACAGGCTGCGCGAGACCTATCACCGGCGCCGCAAAAAGGTTTGAGACCGGTGCGATCAAGCTGATCTGGCCAAACGTGTATGCGACCAGCGGCGCCGTCACGGCACAGGCAACCAGTGAGATGGCGAGCTCCCGGGACAGATACAGCCGCCACCCGCTCACTGCACCGAGGTAACGGCGCGAAGCCGCGCCTCCAGCGATCAGGCCGCACATGCCGAGCACGCTGAGCTGGTAGCCAAGATCCACTACCGTTCCCGGATCGACGAGCGGTGCGAACGCACCCAGCGCGAGCGCCGCCCACGGCGACGTGGGTCGCTGCGCCAGGCGTGATGCCATCGTCACGCCGAGCATGGCGGCAGACCTTACGGCGGGGGCCGGCGCCCCGATGATCGCGACATAGACCGCCGTGCTCACGAATGCAGAAAGAAGCGCGACTCGGCGTGACAATCGGGCAACCTGAAACAGCAGCTCCATCGCCGACGCGATCACGGCGACGTGCAGCCCGGAGATGGAGAGCATGTGTACGAGCCCGGCCGCTGCGTAGCGGTCTCGCATCGCACTGGGTATGTCGCGCTGATCGGCAATGAGCAGCGCGCGCGCAATTCCCGCGTCCTCCCCGAACACTCTGTCGATCTTGACTGCCGCGCGAGCGCGAATCACAGAAAGCGGGCCGGCATCGGGGCTTTTCGGCCGTCGGGCCTGAAACGACGCCGGTTCGGGCGACAGAGCGGCGATCGCGACTCCCGCCGCGAACACCATCGCGAGCGTGGCGCGATCGAATCGCCGAGCCAGGGCGGCGTGCGCAAGCGAACCCGCCAGGGCGGCAAGGCCAACCCATGCGAGTGAGTGGAAACCCGCCAGGAGTCCCGCGGCGTAAGCGATGTATGCCGCGGCAATGAGGGGCAGCGCGCCTCCGGTTCGTGTGCCGGTGGACGCTAGCGAACAAAACCAGCTCGCGGAGATCATTCCGCGAGCCGCGCAACCAATCGCTGGCTAAACGGCCATTGGCAGTGGGGAGCGCTGACCCATCACCTTTCCGGTGAAGGTGAAGCCCGTGGTTCCCGTGAGCTCCACGATCAGATACTTCCCGATCAGCGTCGCCTCGCCGGGTATCATCACCGTCTTGAAATCGCGCGTGCGCGCCTGCAGCAGTCCCCCTCGGCGCGCTGTCTTCTCGACGAGCACCTCTCGGCGCTCGCCGAGCAGTCCCAGGTTGCGCAGGCGGTTGCCGCCACGGATCGTGGAGATGAGTCGCGCGAGCCGCTCGCTGGCGGTTTCGTCCGTCACCGTCTCGCTCGCGGGAAAGCGAGTGGCGGGCGTTCCGTCACGCGGCGAGAACTTGAAGGTGTAGGCATCGTCGAATCCGACGGCCTCCACGACCGAGAGAGTGTCCGCAAACTCTTCCTCCGTCTCCCCCGGAAAGCCCACGATGATGTCCGTGGTGAGCGCGACGTTCGGAATCGAAGCTCTGATCTCGTCCACACATTCGAGATACCGCTCCCTCGTGTAGCGGCGCAGCATCCGCCTGAGCGTTCGGTTCGAGCCCGACTGCATCGGAAGATGAACGTGCTCGCACACACTCTCGGTCTCCGCCATGGCGGCTATAACCGAGGGCGTAAAATCATTCGGATGCGGACTGGTGAAGCGGAGCCGCCTCACCCCGGGGAGATTGCCGACCGTGCGCAGCAGCCGCGCGAAATCGTTCTCTCCGTCGAAGTACGAGTTGACCGTCTGCCCGAGCAGCACGATTTCGGAGATCCCCGACGCGACCACTGCCTCGCTCTCGCGCACGACCTCCGCGAGGCGCCGGCTTCGCTCGGGACCACGCGTCGTCGGTACGATACAATAGGTGCATTTGTAGTCGCAGCCGCGCTGCACCGGGATCCACGCCTTTACCCCCTCGAAGCGACGCGGCGTAAAATCCTCGTAGTGCTCCTCGAGGTCGAATTCGACGGCGGTGCTTCGCACGCCGCGTCGTGCGCTCTCGATGAGCGACGGAAGGTCGCGATAGCCATCGGGTCCGATGACGAGACTGACGTGGCTCGCGCGATCGAGCAGCTGCTGCCCGAGCCGCTGGGCCATACAGCCGGTAACCCCGAGAACCGCATCGCTCTTCATCCTGCTCTTCATCTCCCCGAGGCGGCCCACCACGCGCTGCTCGGCGTGCTCCCGGATCGCGCAGGTATTGATGAGGATGACATCCGCAAGATCGGGCTCGGTGACCGGTTCGTAGCCAGCCTCGATCAGCTTTCCCAGCATCAGCTCGCTATCGCTGACATTCATCTGGCAGCCGTAAGTCTCGATGTAAACGGTCGCGCGCGGGGCGATTATCATCACGAGCTCCGCGACGACTGCGACTCGTTTGCGGCGGGGTCTGTCGGCAGCTCGATGTAGAACGAGCTCCCCTTGCCTTCGGTGCTCCTCAGCCAGATGCGCCCGCCGTGGCGCTCCACTACGAGCTTGCAGAACGTCAGCCCAAGTCCCGAGCTGCGTGTGCGCGGTGATCGCGGCATCTCGACCTGGCCGAATTTCCTGAATATGAGGTCGTGGTACTCGGCCGGAATGCCGGGACCGTTGTCGGTCACGGTGAACAGCACACCAGCACCGGAACGGCGCGCGCTCAGCTCCAAATGAACCGGATGCGACGAGTGCGTCACCGCGTTCTGGATGAGATTCGAGAAAACTCTCTTGATGAGACCTTTGTCGCCGCGGAAAACCGGGGCGTCGTCGGCGACTGTGATCGAGGTCGTCGTTCCCTCCTGCGTGAACCGGTGGCCCCACTCGTAGACGAGCTCCGCGAGAAGCGCCGGAGGAGCGATCGGCTCGAGCGAGAGCGTAATCGCCGCATCCTCGATCCGCGCCACTTCGAGAATATCGTCGATGAGGCCGAGCAGGTCTTCCGATTTCGTCTCGGCGTCTGCGATCGCTCCCTTCTGCGTCGTCGTCACTTCCCCGAAGTCGCCATCGGCCAGCATCTCCAGCGTGGCGAGCACGGAAGTAAGCGGCGTCTTCAGGTCGTGCACGATCATCTTCATGAGGTCGTCGCGGACCTTCTCGAGCTCACGCAGCTTGCGCAAACTGTCTTCGAGAGCGTCGGTCGCCGCCTTGAGCTTGAGCAGACTGCGCACGCGCGCACCCAGCACCAGCCGGTTGTGGGGCTTGGTGAGAAAATCATCGCCGCCTGCTTCGATCCCGCGCACACGGTCATTGGTGTCGTTGAGCGCGGTGACGAAAATCACCGGAATGCGGGAAGTGCGCGGGTCACGTTTGATCCGCCGGCACACCTCGAACCCGGTCGAGCGGTCGTCGACCCCCAGATCTCCGGGCGGCATCGAAACGTCGAGGATGCAGAGATCCGGATGTTGCTCGAATGCGGCAGCGACCGCGGAGGGACCATCGACTGCCGTTATCGTTTCGTAGCCGAGGCTGCTGAGCTGGTCGAGCAACAGCTCGACGTTGGCTGGGATGTCATCGGCTACGAGTATGAGCTCGCCGGTCGAATTGCCGCCATCGGCCATATCAGGGAGAGACCCTGAGCCCGAAGCTGAGGATGAGCCCGCGCTCCTCGATCCCACCGGAGGCGGAGCGCATCGCGCGCTGAGCCGAGAAATCAAAGGTTGCGCGATTCCGTGTGAGCGGAATTCCGAAGCCGGCCATGAATGCGGTCTCCGACACCTCCTCGCCATTCTGCCCGAACGGAAGCGTTCTCCGGCGGCCACCCGCGCGCAAGGTCACGATCCGCTGCATTACCCTGGGACCCGAAACTTCGGCGCCAACGCTGACGTCCCAACCGTCGAACGCTTCGGCGCTGCCCGAGAGACCGGCGAGCGAGCTCCACCTCTCGTGCGAGAGGCGAGCCGACAGCGTCGCCCCCGTGATGCCTTCATAGGTGATTCCGGCACTGATGCGATCGGGCACATTCGCCGTGGCGAGCGCGGTGTCACCTGATTCGGCCCGCATCTCTCCGCCCTTTCGCGCGGAAAGCGCAAAGCCTGCTACGCGCGAGGGGAAAAACGTGACTCCGACCGAGCCGGCAAATCCCGAATAGCTCACGAGCGACGTCTGGGAATTGCTGGTGTTCCTGACGCTGTCAGAAAAAATCTGGTCCAGGGTCGCGCGATTCCGGCCCGTAAACAGGTGCCCGGCGACGCCGAGACGGATCTTCGGATTTCCGGCCCACGCCAGACCCAGCCTGAGATCGTTGATTGCACCGAGCACCCGGAGTTTCTCGGTCACGGTCACGACATCGGTGGGCCCTCCTACCACTTCCTGGCGCTCGGACCTGGTCTCGAACGACCGGTCGAGATAAGTCGAGGCTCCAAAGCCCGCTGTCCACGTCCCGCCCATCGGCATCACCGCGCCGAACATCGGGAAGCGAGCGGTGGTGGTCGTTGCCGTGCCCGACCCGGCCGTGACCTTGCGGAACTCCGGCGCGTACTGGAGAAACAGGGACGTCGTCCCTACCACCGCGAGGGACGCCGGATTGATGGGGGTGAGCGGATCGAAATCGGCGGTGGACCCGCCCGAGCCTTCGGCGCGCGCGCTGATCTGTCCAGGAGCGAAGCCGAGGCCCTGAACGCTCAGAGCGCCCTGCGCAGCCAGCGGCAAAGCGATGACGGACAATGCCAGCACGACGATCAGAGATCTGAGCACTAAGGCAGCCCCAGTGGCACTTCGTTGGTGTAGCTGATACGGAGCCGCGGTCTGAGAGCGGGCGCAGCCTCGAGCGAGTAAAAGCGAATCTGGAGCGGAGACGTTCCCTCGTCGCGGGCGCGGAGGACGATCGCGCGGGGAGTTTCAGATGCTTTGAGCGCGCGCCAAACCGTGAAGACCGAGGCCACTTCCACCAGCGTGAGCCCGCCATCGCCCGGCCGCGATCTCAGCGTGTCGATCCCGAGACCGGTAACTATCTGCGCTGCCTTGGTTGGATCCGTCACTGCCGCGCCGGCGAGCACAAGCTGCGGAACCACGTAAACCGTATCCGTCGGATCGAGCAGCGGGTTCGGTATCTGGGTGAGCAGCAGTGTCGCCCGGATGATGGTGGACGAATCGATGATGCTCGACGGGATGTCAAACCGGAAATACGCGCGCCGGGGAGGAATGCCTCCGACGTTCAGATCGGTGGGATCACCCTCCGGTGGCTTTCGCGCAAACACCGTGTAGTCGCCCAGGTTCTCCTTGACGATGGCATCATCGGTCGGGGTCTGCGAGTACGGCCCGATCACGAATGCCTGAACTGTCGTATCCGCAGAAACCCGGAAGCGCACTCGGGTGGGAGCACCCGATTCCTCGGACGAAAAGACGATCTGAGACGACCCGGTGCTGACGGCGCGCAGCCCGAAGCGCATTCGCGCCCCGCTTTGAACCTTGGCCAGCACGTGAGCGTTCGGGAGCAGGTACTCGATCGAATCCCTCAGCTCGGCGCGAGTGAACGTCTGCGCGCCGACAAACCGATCCGGCCGGAAAAGCGCGAGTACAGCCGCCGTCGAGGTATCACTCGCGGTTGTGTCGACGTCGTAGGCTTCGATGGTGACGGGATCGGTGCCCTTGATGGAAAGGGTGTCGATCCGGAATCGCAGCGACGCGCTGTCGACCATGGTGATCGCCTTCGCCGTGTCGGTCCCCTCACGAAACGTCAGCGGCAGTGAATCGAACCGGATGATCACGCGCGCGTCGAGCGTGTCACCCCGCGTCGCGAGCAGGAGCCGCGGCTCCGCACCGAGCCCCGAGAATGACGGCACGGCGGAATCGAGCGCGACGGCATCGATCGTGATGTTCTGCACGGCTCCGCCCAGAGGCGGACACAGCACTGCACAGACTCCCGAGCTATCGAGCTTTTCGGTGCACGCGCCAAGAATCAGCACCGCCGATGCGGCGGCGATCAGTCGTAACGATATGGGCCAGGCCTTCACTTACATCCTTCCACGTGATGGGTTGAGCACGAACGCGTTGGGCAGCAGGTCTTCCAGCGCCCACGTCGCTTCCTTTCCGTCCCGGGTGTAGCTCGAGACGGTTATGTTAGGCGCGAATTCGCTGAGGACCTGGCGACAGGTGCCGCAGGGTGGCGTCGGCTCGCTGTCCTCCGTCGCGATGGCAATCTCATCGAACCTGGTAAGTCCTTGTGAGACAGCAGAAGCAACGGCAAGGGTTTCCGCGCAAATCGCCAGTCCGAATACCGAATTCTCGATGTTGCAGCCGGTCACGAGAGTCCCGTCGGCCGCCAGCAGCGCCGCCCCGACCCTGAAGTTCGAGTACGGCGCATAGGCGCGCTCCATCGCGCTGAGTGCGGCCTCCCGAAGAGAGGCTTTCGACCGCCTGGCACCTGCCGCCATCAGACCACCAGCTCAGGCAGAAACGAATTGCCGCGGCCGCGGAAGGTGATTCCAAACCAGTCGGCAATCGTCGCGCCCAGATCCGAGAACGTCTCACGCTGGCCGAGATCGCCCGGGACAACCCGCATCCCGCCCGCCAGCAGCGGAACGATTTCTCGGGCGTGGTCAGTCGACGGCGTGGTCGGGTCGTTGCCGTGGTCGGCGGTAATGAACAGCAGGTCTTCCTCTTTGAGATGCGATGTGATGGAGGGGAGCGCGGCGTCGAACTCGCGCAACGCACCATAGAACCCCGGAACGTCGTTCCGGTGGCCGAACAATTGGTCGAAATCTACTAGGTTGGCGAAGAGTAACCCACTTTCCGAAGAGGAAAGCCACTCCGTGATGTGTCTGATCCCTTCGGCGTTGGAGGCGGTGTGCCGGGCGCTGATGGATCGCCCTCCGAACAGATCATCGACCTTTCCTACACCGGCGCGCGCGATTCCTCCGGCGCGGAGTGCGTCGAGCAGGGTCTCGGAACCGGGCTCGATCGAATAATCCCTTCGATTCGCTGTGCGCTCAAAGCTGCCCGACGCGCCGGTAAAAGGCCGGGCGATTACGCGCGATACGTCGTAAGGAGGGCTGAGAATTTCCCTCGCGATCCGGCACCCTTCGTACAGCTCCGCCAGCGGGACCACGTCCTCGTGCGCGGCAAGCTGAAAAACGGAATCAGCGGACGTATACACGATCCACGCTCCGCTCCTCACGTGCTCGTCACCGTAGCGCTCGATCACCGCGGTCCCGCTCGCGACCGCGTTGCCGATCACTCCGCGTCCGGTTGCTCGCGAAAACTCTTCGATCACGGCTGATGGAAAGCCGGTCGGGAAGGTCGGGAACGGGCGATCCAGATGTATGCCCGCGATCTCCCAGTGGCCGGCCGTACTGTCCTTTCCGGCGGAAGCGGGGCACATGCTGCCCCAGGCGCCCGCCGCGTCACCGCGCCTTCGCACTCCCGCGAGGTTTCTGATGTTGCCGAGGCCGAAGCGCTCCAGACGTGGCAGCGCGAGGCCGCCACATTCACGCGCAACATTTCCCAGCGTATCGCTTCCGACATCGCCGTAGGCGGCCGCATCCGGAGCCTCGCCGATGCCGACACCATCGAGAATGATGATCACCGCGCGCTTCACGCCTGGGCCTCGGCGTAGATCCGCTCGGCGCGCGATCTGAGGCCGGTGAGAAGCTCGTACGGAGACATCGTCGCGACTTCGGCGACGCGCTCGACAGTGAGGAGCGAATTGGAGCTGCGCCCGATGAGCGTAGCGACGTCACCCACTTCGCACTTCACCGTCGTGACATCGATCATCGTCATGTCCATCGTCACCCTCCCGGCGATTGGAGCGAGCGTGTCCCCTACCAGGGCCGAGCCGACCCCGCTCAGCGATCGCGGATATCCATCGGCATACCCGATCGCCAGCGTCGCAATCCGGGTCGGACCCGTGACGCGGAGCGTCGCGTCATAGCTCACCGTATCACCGGCCTCGAGGCGGCGGATCTCGACGATGGGCGCCCGCAAGTTCACGACGGGCTCCGGCTGCAGCCGCGCCTGCTGGCCGCTCCCGACACCGTACAGAAAAATGCCGGGCCGGGTGAGGTCCCACTCGCTTCGGCCTCTCCGCGCGATTGCGGCGCTGTTGTCGGTATGCAGGTATCGCGGCCGGGACGGCAGCGCGGCGATCGCCTGGCGGAAGCGCTGCTCCTGCTCCTGCAGTGTATGGTCATCGAGCTCGGCGGAGTGAAAATGCGTGAACGCTCCCTGTGGAGTCATGCGGCCGGCGGCATCGACGACACTCCCGATCTCGCGCCAGGGTACGCCTGCCCTGCTCATGCCGGTGTCGATCGCGAGGTGCCACGGCCCGCCGCCCGAGTGTCGCCAGGCATCGATCTCTCCGGCAAAACCAAGTGTCGGCGTCAGCTTCGCCGCACGGATGGCCGCCAAATCGCCACCGAGAACGGGAGTGAACACGACGACTGGACGTTTCACGCCCCAGCTCCGGAGCTCCTCGCCTTCCCCCACCGACGCGACCCCGTAGCCCCACGGCTCGAGCGGCTCGAGGGCGCGCACCGCGGCTTCGGCGCCGACTCCGTATGCGTCGGCCTTTACCATCGGCAGGAGTGGCACGCCCGCGCGACGCGCCAGCGCTGCTCCATTACGCTGCAACGCGCCCAGATCGATCTCGACCCGGGCGCGAGTGATCACACGCTGCATTGACGCTTCATTTGCGGTTCGGGTAGTATACGCCCGCTACCACGCGCCTTCAAGAAATTCGCTTCCCGCCAACGCGATCCAATGGAAAAGAACTTTTCTCTCGACGACACGCTCGCGCTCATGCGCGACCTCCGTCGCCGCTGCGAATGGGATGCCGCACAGACCCACGAATCGCTCCGGCCCTATCTCCTGGAGGAAGCCCACGAGCTGGACGATGCGATCCGGCTCGGCGACGACAGGCTGATGCGGGAAGAGCTCGGCGACGTGCTGCTGCAGGTACTCTTTCATTCAGTGCTGGCGGAGGAAAGGCGGGCGTTCACGCTGCACGATGTGGCCGCAGGACTGATAACGAAGATGAAGGCTCGACACCCCCATTTGTACGGCGAC
>JBGTEZ010000220.1:0-6056 GCA_041747535.1 Gemmatimonadaceae bacterium | reverse complement strand
ACCACTCCAGCACGGATCCACAGCAGGCCCGGTTCGGACAGAATGCAGAAACCCCGCTCAAGGACGTATCCTCAAGCGGGGCAATTACTTCTGATTCATGGGCCTGGGTAGAGTTGAACTACCGACCTCACGCTTATCAGGCGTGCGCTCTAACCACCTGAGCTACAGGCCCCAGGGTATTGCAACGTAAAGACTTCCGCGCTTTTCCTCAACCCGCGAAAGCTGCTGTCGTGCACGTTCGTGAGCATGTGCGACTTGGGTCACTGAGTACATGCTGCATGCAGTAATACTCGTTCCACATCTCCTCAACTCCAGCCGTGCGATTGACTTATGCGTGCCGTTTTCGCGCGGGGATCGTCTTTTCCTTGTTGGACCCCAATATGCGGGTATACACCAACAGCAGGGGCAATTCGACACCAGGTGCCCCCCTGATATCCCTCCGCGCTCCTGGCGACGCCACCCCGTAAGGCATCGCCATTGATCGAACCCAGGTTTGCCGCAACGAGCTTTTCGCTCGCCGGCCAAAAAGCGCCAAGCGTCGATGTCGAGCGCTTTCGATCCGACCTTCGTGAGGCCGATATCGAGGAGATGGTCGATACTCTCCTCGGCACTTTCCTCGAGGATTCCCCCGAGCGCCTGACTGCGCTCGAGTACGCAGTCGAGCGAGGGGATGCGCCGGCGATCGAGAGCGCCGCGCACGCGTTCAAATCCGGCGCGGGCACAATCCGCGCGACCCATCTCGCCGAATTACTCAGGTTGGCAGAGAATGGGGCCCGCACCGGACAAACTGATTCCTCCGGCCTGCTCGAGCAGGTCCGCGTTGAGTATGCGTCCGTAAGGCGCCAGCTCGAGGCAACGCTGAGCAATGAGAACTAAAGAGATGCCGGCAGCCCTGATACCGGCTCCGCTGATAGCCGAAAGCGTCAGGCAGCACTGGATCGTCGACATCGTCCGGCGGGCAAAGCTGATCGGCAGTGACGCGCTCGTCGTTCCCGCGCGCGCGTCGACCGAGGAAGCCTGGACCAGAGCCGCCGCGGCCTGCAAAGTCCGCGATGACGAGCTTGCGCGTCACATCGCGGGATACTTCAAGCTTCCACTCGCCCAGCTGTCCGCGGCCGACCCCCACGCGGTGAAGCTCGTCTCGGAAGCGGTGGCACGGCGCCATACCGTGCTCCCGCTCCGCCAGACGGACCGGAAGCTCGTCGTCGCAACTGCGAATCCGGGCGACCACGAGGCGGAGCAGGCGCTCGGGTTCGTCTCGAGTCGAACGCCCACCTTCGAGATCGCTCCGCCGGGAGCGCTCGCTACCGCTATCGACGTCCGGTATTCGCCCGAGCGGGCTTTCGAGTCGATCATGAACAATCTGGCAGCGGGCGCAATCGAGGACGTCAAAGTCCTCGAAGAGTCCGCGCCTGAAGCGCTCACGCCTGACGAGTTCGACGCGGCGCCCGTCGTGAAGCTCACCAATCTCATTCTACAGAACGCGGTCGGGGAGCGTGCGAGCGATGTGCACATGGAGCCGGGCTCGAGCAGCGCTGTCGTTCGCTTTCGCGTCGACGGCGTGATGCGGGTCCACATGCAGCTGCCGGGTCCGGCGCTGACGCGCGTGGTGTCCCGGATCAAGATCCTGGCAAAGCTCGACATCGCGGACCGCCATCGCCCGCAGGATGGACGCGCGCGGATAGAGGTGCGCGGGAAAAACTACGACCTGCGAATCTCCACGGTCCCAACCCGTGATGCGGAAAAGGTCGTGATTCGGGTGCTCGATCCCTCAGGCGCGCCGAGCATGACCGACCTGGACATGCTGGATCCCGAGCTGCGCCGCTTTCGGCAGATGCTGACTTTCCGCGAAGGAATCGTCATCGTCACCGGCCCGACGGGATCCGGCAAAACGACGACGCTGTACGCGGCGATCCGCGAGCTCGCGACGGGTGAAGTCAACATCATGACCGTGGAAGATCCGGTCGAATACGAGTTGGGCGGCATCACGCAGATTCAAGTCGAGCCCAAGCGCGGGGTGACTTTTCCCTCGGCGCTCCGCGCGATTCTGAGGCAGGATCCCGACGTCGTTTTCGTCGGCGAGATCCGTGATCTCGAGACGGCTGAAGTAGCGGTGCAGGCAGCAATGACGGGTCACCTCGTGTTGGCGACGCTGCACACGAACGATGCGCTCGGGGTAATTCCGCGGCTGGTCGATCTCGGACTGGATCGCGCGACGATTTCCGGCGCGCTGCGCGGAATCGTTGCCCAGCGTCTGCTGCGGCGGATTTGTCCCGATTGCGTCAGGAGAATCGACGGACCTCTCGACGCCGTCGAAACGCGACTCGCCGCCGTCTATGGCGTGACGCCGCAGGCACGCGCACCGGGATGCGCGCAGTGCGGAATGACAGGATATCGCGGCCGGACTCCGGTGAACGAGGTTTTCCTCCCGACGCCGTCGATACTGGAAGCCGTGGCGAAGGGAACGACGCTTCAGGAGCTGCAGCGGTCCGCGGTAGCGGCCGGCATGCGCCCAATTCGGGAGGTTGCCCTCGAGAAGGTGCGACAGGGAGCCTCTACCCTTCAGGAAGTCGAGCGTGTGCTCGGCGAGGGAATCACCGAAGCGCCCGCGACAGTCGCCGGCCAGCTCCACATCCTTCTGGTGGATGACGATCCGACAGTGCGCACACTGGCGCGCCTGGTGCTCGAGAAAAGCGGTTTTCGGGTCGCGGAAGTCGGCGACGGCAAGGCCGCCATCGAACACTTCGCTGGCGGAGGGGAGTGCTCGCTGGTGGTGCTGGACATGGACCTGCCAACCGTGAATGGACTCGAGGTGCTGCGTCGTATACGCGCGACGGCAGCCACCGCCGGTGTCCCCGTCGTGGTGCTCACCGGCTCGGACGGCGGCGAAGGAGAAGTCGATGCGATGAATGCCGGCGCGGACGATTACATCCGCAAGCCGCTGGAGCCGGCACGCTTCCTCGCTCGAGTGAAGGCGGCCCTGCGGCGAGCCGGAAGTTGACAGCAGCAAGCGCGGGAGTCCGGGTTACCAGCAAGCACATGGGGCGCGCACCGTGACCGACCACCTGATCGGGACCCACGCACCCTCGATGGTGGTCTTGTCGCTGCTCATCGCGATCTGCGCGGCCTACGCCGCCCTCGATCTTGCGGGAAGGGCGGCGGCGTCGCGCGGGACGATGCGGATCACCTGGCTCGTCGGCGGAGCCGCCAGCATGGGCCTCGGTATCTGGTCAATGCACTACATCGGAATGCTGGCTTTCAGGCTTCCCGTCGCGGTGTCCTATCACCTTCCCACCGTCGCGGCGTCGCTCGGCGCCGCAATCCTCGCGTCCGGAGTGGGACTCTTCGTGGCGAGCCGCGAGAGGTGGAGCTGGCGCGGTTTCGGCGTGGCCAGCCTCGTCATGGGTAGCGGCATCGCCTCAATGCACTACATCGGCATGGCGGCAATGCGGCTGCCCGCAATGATGGCGTGGAACGAAGCGATCGTGATACTGTCGGTCGTGATCGCCGTGATCGTGTCGTTCGTCGCAATCTGCCTCGCGTTTCGATTCAGGGACGAAACGCGGGAGATGTCGCCGCTCAAGATCGCCAGCGCGGTGGTAATGGGGTTCGCCGTCTTTGCCATGCACTACACCGGCATGGCAGCCGTCACGTTCGTACCCGCCAGCGGCGCGGTGAATCTGTCCGGCGCCGTCATTGTCTCGCCGCCCGGCATCGCCGGCATCGTATTCGGCACGCTGGCCGTTCTCATATCGGCCTCGCTGACGTCATTTCTGGCCCGGCGGATATCGGCGCAGGCGCTGCGCCTCCAGGCGAGCGAGGCGCGATACCAGCGCTTTTTCGAGCGGAGTCTCGCCGGCATCTACCGCAGCACTCGAGACGGTCGGTTGCTGGAGTGCAACAGCGCGTTCGCCCGGATTCTCGGCTATACGTCGCGCGAAGAGTGCCTCGCTGCGCCAATCGCGGGACACTACTCAGCGGAAGGTGGTCGCGCGAGCTTCGTGGCCCGGCTCGCTCGCGAGCGCAGCCTGGTCGACTTCGAGAGCAAGCTGAAAACCACGAGCGGTCAACCGATCTGGGTTCTCGAGACCGCGTCGCTCCTCGACGATGACGGTGTTACGCCGGGGATAATCGAGGGCACCATCCTCGACATCACGAGGCGCAAGGAAGGGGAAGCCAACCTGTGGGCAGCCAAGCTCGCCGCCGAAGAAGCGAACATCGCCAAGAGCGAGTTCCTGGCGAACATGAGCCACGAAATCCGGACGCCGATGAACGGGATCGTCGGAATGACCGAGCTCGCGCTCGGTACCGACCTGACGGCGGACCAGCGGGAGTACCTCGAGACGGTTCGCTCGTCGGCGGATTCGCTCCTGGGAGTCATCGACGACATCCTCGATTTCTCGAAGATCGAAGCGAGGAAGCTCGATATCGACGTGATCGACTTCGACCTGCGTAACACGGTCGACGAAACACTGCGATCTCTCGCTCCACGCGCCCATGCCAAGGGGTTGGAGCTCGCGTGCCAGATTGCCGCGGATGTTCCCGCCGTGCTCGGTGGCGACCCGTCGCGTCTGCGTCAGATTCTCACCAATCTCATTGGAAACGCGGTGAAGTTCACCGAGACGGGAGAGGTCGTAGTGCGCGTCGATTGCAGCGCGATCGATAGTGAGCGGCTCGAACTCACTTTTGCGGTGACCGACACCGGCATCGGCATACCGCGCGAGAAGCACGCCGCGATCTTCGACGCGTTTACCCAGGCAGACGCATCCACCACGCGCCGATTCGGGGGCACCGGGCTCGGCCTCACGATCTCGGCGCGGCTCGCGGCGTTGATGGGCGGCGACATCGAAGTGGAGAGCATTCCCGGCGGCGGAACCCAGTTCCGGCTCATCCTTCCACTCGAGATCCGCACCGAGCCGCGGGCACAGTCGCTACGGCGTGAGCAGAAGGATCTTGTCGGCCTCGAGGTGCTGGTCGTGGATGACAACGCCACGAACCTGCGCATTCTGGAGGAGACGCTGATCGGCTGGGGAATGCGGCCGACACTGGTGGACGGCGGTCTTGCGGCGATCGCCGCACTCGATGCGGCGCTCGCGGCGGGACATCCATTCGCGCTGGCACTGATCGATTTTCAGATGCCCGACCTCGACGGGTTCGGTCTGGCTGAGCGGATCGCGGCGCGGCCGGAGCTGGCGCCGACTTTGATCATGATGCTCTCGTCGGTCGGCCACCGTGGCGACGCGAACCGGTTCCGCCATCTCGGCGTCGCCTCTTATCTCACGAAGCCGGTCCGTCAGGCCGACCTGCTGGACGCCGTCCTCGCCGTGCTCGCGGGCGATCGGCCGGTGCCCGCACCGCCGGTCGTCAAGAAACGCGTGTTCGACGAAACGCGCCAGTCGCTCCGCGTATTGATAGCCGAAGACAACCCCGTCAACAGAAAGCTCGTCACGGCGCTGCTGAAGAAGAAAGGTCACGCCACGGTGGAAGTCGTGAACGGACGGGACGCGGTTGCCGCCGTGGCCGCGAGCGCGTTCGACCTCGTTCTAATGGATGTGCAGATGCCGGTGATGGACGGCCTCGAGGCGACCGGCGAGATTCGGAAGGCCGAGGAGGGAACGGGGCGCCGCCTGCCCATAATCGCGCTCACCGCGCGCGCAATCAAAGGCGACCGGGAGACGTTCATTGCCGCGGGCGCGGACGGGTATCTGTCGAAACCAATCGACGTCGCGGACCTGTTCGAGCTGATCGAAGCACTGACCGGTGTTACAGCGCCCGCGGCGCCTCGGGCGGCCTAGCAGGGTCGTCGGGTCGCCGAAGGGGTGTAGACGCGCATGCGAGGCGCCGTCAGAGAATCGTCACGTTCCTGTCATGCGACAGAGTGAGTATTCATATGCAATGAGCCCCACTCCGCTTCGTCAGCATGCTTCCTCGACCACGTCCGTTGGTTCCCGAAAGGCGCGCGGGTTCACGCTGATCGAGATCCTCGTCGTGGTCGTGGTGATTGGCATCCTGGCGGCGGTGGCGGTGCCGCATTTCTCACGCGCGAGGGAAAAGGC
>JBGTEZ010000219.1:0-9615 GCA_041747535.1 Gemmatimonadaceae bacterium | reverse complement strand
ATCACCTCATCGATGTCGCGGGAGGTGCCGGCCCGTCGGCGAGGGCGACACTCAGCGTCCCGGAGGCGGCGACGCTGCTTTCGGATGAATTCATTACGACTCACTGCTTCACGGGAATTCGCGGCGCAGGCCCCGAGAACGGGCTGCTCGGTCTGGAGTTCAAGCCGGCAAAGCTTGGAACCAAACCCGACTTGAGCGGAGTTCTCTGGCTCGATCCAAGCACCTACTCGCTGCGGCATCTCGCTTTCGATTACGTGAACATTCCGGCCTCATTGCGCGGGGCTCGCGCAAATGGAAGGGTCGATTACCAGCAGCTCGCGGGCGGCGAGTGGATAGTGTCTCGCTGGCAGCTCAGGGTTCCGCGCGGCGGTCCAGCCGGACCATCGGGCAGAAGCGCGATCACCGGCTATCACGAAATTGGCGGAATCGCGCGCAGTGCCGGATCTCCGGCGATCGTTGCCGCGACGGGAGTCGCTTCGACGCAATCGGCAGTCGCGGGTCCGATCGGATCGGCGCGGATCAGCGGCTCGGTGCTCGACGGAACGACCGGGAGACCGCTCGCCGGCGTCGAAGTCAGCACTTTTTCGGGGAGTCACCGGACGTCAACAAACAGTGGTGGAGGGTACGAGCTGTCATTGGACGGCGGCGCCGTGGACTCACTCGTCTTCGAGCACCCGCGCCTCAGCCTGTTCCGTATGCCTCGAGTGATGCCGGTATTCGTCAACGAAAGGGGGAGGGCTCAGATCTCGGTCGCGATTCCTTCTCACGCGGTATTGAGGCAGGCGCTTTGTCCCAGCGGATCACGGTTGCAACCGTCCGGCCTGGCGGTCGGATATGTGCGCGACGAGTCGGGCAACCCCGTCGAGGACGCGATGGTGTCGGCGACCTGGCAGGTGAAATGGATCGAAGAGAAGGGAAGGCTGATATCGACCAACGAGCGCCGAACGACGGACGTGCGGACCGGTGCCGATGGATCGTATCTCCTCTGCGGGTACACCCGGGACGCGCCGGTAACTTTCAGGGTCGCGACCGGCGGGATTCTCCGCGTCGAGGAGCATGTCCCTGTCCCGAGAACTCTCGTCATCGAGCGCGATTTCAGAATTCCGGCGAGATAGCAACAGGAAACAAAACCGGTCTGTCCGCTGCCCGCCCAATGCTGCCCGCTGTCGGCTTCGCTAATCGCCGGTAGGAACTATTCCCGCGCCTTCGACCATCAGGATGACCGCTCTCTCCGGCGCGCGCGTGCGGTGCAGCACTCCCCTGGGGACGACGAATCCCTGCCGCTGAGTGAGCTCCACCGTTCGATCCTCGAGGTCGATGAGGAACAGCCCCTCGACGACGTAGAAAAACTCATCGAGATCGTCGTGCCGGTGCCAATGGTACTCTCCCTGAATGATGCCGAGGCGGATTACGGAATCGTTCACCCGGCTCAGTGTCTGGTTGTACCACTGGTCGGTACACGCATCGACCAGGCGCTGTACGTCGACGACCTGAAGCGGCGGAAACAGAACGTTCAGATGGGTCGCGTACGGATATGGCTTTTCGCTCACTGCAGCGCCCGAAAGTATTCGGTCCACGGCCCGACCGCCTGCCTGTACTCTCTTGCCATGGTCCGCGTGATCTGCGCGATGTGCGTGAGGTCGTGTGCTACCCAGGTCGCGAGCAGCTGCCGGAGAGTGACGGTCCCCAGCTCCGGGTGCTCGCCGGTAAGATCGAGGTCTTTCTCGGAGAGATTCCACCCGCGCAGCGTCGCGATGTTTCCCGCCCGTACCTGGTCGAGCTCCTCCAGCAGATCGTTGAGAGGCCGGTCCGACCTGAGCTCGGCGAATCGGTCGAAGGGCTGAAACCGGCGGTGCCTCCCCTGCGCCAGGATGATGCGCGCGCGCGGAATCCAGTCGGTGCGCTCCCCGTGAATCAGGTGGTGCACGATCTCGCGCGGACTCCACGCGTCCGGGCCTTCCCGTGAATCCAGCCATGCAGCGGGCAGGGAATCGAGAAGCGAGGAAACGACGGCCGGCGTTCGCTCCAGCACGGGAACAGCTTCGTCGAGCCTGAATTCCATTCCATCTCCATGAGCGGTGCTCAACGAAGATACGCAGTCACCCGCTCATCGCTTAAGTTTCGCCCTGTCGTCTGCCGTTTCGCCGTGACGACCAATCAGGACTCAAACCGAATTCAGATGAACCGACTCGCGATACTATCCGCATTCGCTACGCTGGCTGCTTCAGCCGAAGGTTCGGCTCAGGCGAGCGCTCCCCAACCGGGCACCAGTCCGGGTGCAGCCGTGCCCGAGCGTGCGATTCGTCGCGACATTCCGCTCACCAATTCGATCAGGCGCGCTTTCACGGCCGGCACCCGCGATTCGACCGGACGGCCAGGGCCAAAGTACTGGCAGCTCTGGATGGACTACAAGATCGATGTGCGGCTCGATCCCGCGACGTCCACGGTAAGCGGAAAGCAGCGGGCGACGATTCATAATCGGAGCGATTCGACGATCCGAACCGTCGTTTTGCGGCTCGAGCAGAATATCCTGTCGTCGACCGCGGCACGGCTGTATTCGCCGAGCGAGCCCACTACCGGGATCCAATTCACACGCCTCGTCCTCAATGGAGTCGCGCTCAACGTCCGGGATACGGTGCGGGCGGCGATACCTGGTTCTTCGAGACGGGCGCCGGCGCTGGCGAGAATGCTCGGTGAGCGGACATCGGCGCAGATTCAGCTGCCGACGCCCATAGCGCCCGGCGGAACTGGAACGGTCGAGGCGGAATGGAGCTTCAGCGTTCCACGAGTTGATGCGGGCATCCGCGGCGATCGTGGCGGCCGGTGGGCGGACTCGCTTTATCAGATCGCATACTGGTATCCGCGAGTCGCGGTTTACGACGACTTGCGCGCGGGTGGCTGGGACACCGAGCCCTATCTTGGGCCGTCGGAGTTCTACAATAATTTCGGGCGATACGACGTCAGCATCGACGTCCCCGCGGGGTGGATCGTCGGAGCGACCGGCGTGCTGCAGAATCCGGGCGATGTATTGACGCCGCTTGCCCGTGAGCGGCTGTCACATGTCCTCGAGTCCGACTCCGTGCGGAGCATCGTATCGGCGGCGGAGCGAGGGCCGGGGAAGGCAACGCGCGCCGGAAACAGGCTGGTGTGGCGTTTCGTCGCCGACACCGCCAACGATTTCGCCTGGGGCACGGCGAGAAACTTCGTGTGGGATGCAACCAGCGCCGCGATCCCCGGACGAGGGCGCGTTCCAGTTCACATTCTCTATCTGCCCGGGCGCGCGAACCAGTTCGCGGCGGTGGGATACCTCGGGCGCCACGGACTGGAGTTTTATTCCCGCCTACTCGGGCCCTACCTGTTTCCTCAGCTGACATTTGTCGACGGCCCTGAGGGTGGGATGGAGTTTCCGATGTTCCTGATGTCGGCCGCCGGGGCAGCCGACCATGAAGTCGCGCACCAGTGGTGGCCGATGATGGTGGGCGTCAACGAGACGTGGTATCCGTTCATGGACGAAGGCTTCGACGAATACGTGAACATTCTGTCGGACGCCGATGCGAACCGGGTCCAACCCAGGCTCAACGGGCTCGGGCAATCGTACGGCCGCATCAGCGGTGAAGAGCAAGAGGCAACCCAGATGTCGAACGCCAATTACGGCGGAGCGATGTACGGCTTTCAGGCTTATCAGAAAGCTCCGATGATGCTCTCCGCCCTGGGCGGAGTCGTCGGAGATTCGGCAGTGCAACGGGCACTGGGCGAGTTCACAAAAGCCTGGGTGTTCAAGCATCCCTCGCCGTGGGATTTCGCCTTCTCCATGAACAGATCCCTCGGTCGCGACCTCGGCTGGTTCTGGTACTACTGGCTCTTCACCACCGAGTCGGTGGATGGGTCGATCCAGGGCGTGTCGACGGCGAGCGGCAGAACGACCGTTTCCGTGCGGCAGGCAGGTCAAATGCCGTCACCCGTGGTGCTCAGAGTGGAGCTGGCGTCCAGAGGACCGGCGGTGCGACCGATGGCGAACAGCCGGATGATCGACGCGACGACGGCGATCGTGACGTTTCCGGTGGACGTCTGGTTCAGCGGCAGCCGCACCTTCCAGGCGAATCTCGACTTCGGGGGCCGCGCGATCGAGAGAATCGAGCTCGATCCCGAAGGTCGCTTCCCTGACCGCGATGCGAGAGACAATGTCTGGCCCCGGGCGACCAGTCCGGCAGCCACGCCCGAGGTATCGCGATGAGGCTTGCGTTGCGATCAGGTCTGGCGCTCGCGCTCGTCCTGCCCGCGACTCTCTCCTCACAGCCGACCGCAACGCCCACCACGGCCTTCACGCGCGCTGACACCCTTCGCGGGTCGAACACACCGGAGCGCTCGTGGTGGGACGCGGCTTTCTACGACCTTGCCGTCAAGATCAGTCCGGCCGACAGCAGCATCGCCGGGCGAAACACCATCACTTACCGCATACTCGCACCCGCGCGCGAGATGCAGATAGATCTGCAACAGCCGCTCGTCGTCGACAGCGTCGTCCAGGATGGCACGGAGCTGAGCGCACGGCGCGACGGCAACGTGCTCTTCGTCACCCTCGTGTCGCCGCAGCGAGTGGGCACGAGAAGAAGGATCTCGATTCATTATCACGGCAAGCCGACCGTCGCGCTTCGCGCGCCCTGGGATGGTGGGTTCGTGTGGGCACGTGACAGCCTGGGCAATCACTGGATCGCGACGGCGAATGAAGGAATGGGCGCCAGCGTGTGGTGGCCCAACAAGGACATCTACTCCGACGAGCCCGACAGCCAGCGCGTCGCAATCACGGTTCCCGATCCGCTGGTGAACGTATCGAACGGGCGGTTGCGGAGCGCGAAGTCCAACGGCGACGGAACTACCACGTACGAGTGGTTCGTCAGAAATCCAATCAACAATTACAACGTCGCGGTCAACGCCGCGAAGTACGCGCACTTCAGCGATGTCTACTACGGGGAGGGCGGGCGGCTGTCGCTCGACTTCTGGCCCCTCGCGTATCACGTCGATACCGCACGCAAACAGTTTCAGCAGACGAAGCCTGTGCTCAAATGCTTCGAGAGCTGGTTCGGCCCGTTTCCGTGGTACTCCGATGGCTTCAAGCTGGTGGAGACGCCGCATCTGGGAATGGAGCACCAGAGCGCGATCGCCTACGGCAATCACTACCTGAACGGATATCTCGGCCGCGATCGTTCCGAGACAGGGCACGGGCTCAAGTGGGATTTCATCATCGTCCATGAGGCCGCGCACGAGTGGTGGGGCAACAACGTCTCCATGAGCGACGCCGCCGACATGTGGATCCACGAGAGCTTCGCGGACTACGCCGAAGGACTGTACACCGAATGCCAGCAGGGAAAACAGGCGGGTGCCGAGTACATCATCGGCAAGCGGAAGGGGATCGCGAACGATCGCCCGATTGTCGGAATCCACGGGTTTAACCACGAGGGATCCGGCGACATGTACAACAAGGGCGGCAACATGCTGCACACCATCAGACAGCTCGTCAACGACGATGCGAGGTGGCGCCGCGTGCTCCGCGGGATCAATCAGGTGTTCGGCCGTCGCACCGTGAGCGGCGCGCAGATCGAGGAATACATGAGCCGGAACACGAGGCTCGATCTGGCCAGGGTCTTCGATCAATACCTGCGCGATACCCGGATCCCGGTGCTAGAGTACAAGGTCGAAGGAGGAACCCTGTCACACAGGTGGACGAATGTGGTGCCTGGATTCGACATGCCGGTAAAGGTGACGCTGTCTCCCGGCAAGCTCAGCTTCATTCAGCCGATAGAGAGGTGGCTCACGACGCCGGTCCGCGTGAAGCCGGAGGATTTCCGTGTCGACGAGGGCTTCTACGTGCTGTCGCGAGACGTCCTGAGTGCAGCTCCGGATTCGGCGGCGCAGTCTCCAACGAAGTAGTTAACGCTCACGCTTCGTTCTGGCATCCTCTCGCGTGCGCACGCCGACTGGCGTCATCGTATTGGGGAGGTGAGGGTACCCTCTTCGTAGTCGCTTCACAGTCCCCTCCTCCCTACTGACCGGCGAGATTCTCGAACTGCGCGGCGCGAACCACTGCCCGAACCAGCGCGATTGCCGCTTTGGCGGCACGGTCACCAGTATCGCCGGCGGGGTCGTACGCGGATAACGTGACGCCGGCGATTGGGATCGCGTCGGCGATCGTTGAAATCGCGAACTCCATCTCCTCGATGGTGAGGCCGCCAGCGACGGCGTAGGAGTTGGCTCGCGCGACGTTGGCATCGAGTACATCGAGGTCGACGTGCAGGTGGACCCGGTCGACATTTTTTGCGATCGCGGCCATTGCCTCGGGCAGCTTTGACCGCACGTCACTACCTGCGACCGTCGTGATCCCCGACGCCGTGAGCTGGCGCTTCTCCATCGGGTCCAGGTCACGCGCTCCGACCACGCACACGTTTTCTTCGGGAATCGGCTTGAATCCTGGAACCGTAAGCGCCAGCTGGCGCCACGCCCCGCCGGTGATCGCCGACAATGCGGTGCCGTCGAGGAAGCCGCTGGTCGTAGTGTCCGGCGTATTGAAGTCCGCGTGTGCGTCGAACCAGACGACGCCGGTTCGCCTCGGCGGATATGCCGCGAGCGCGCCGAGGCTCGTGATGCAGTTGCCGGCCAGGATGACCGGAAGGCTCTTCTTCGCCGCGCCGATCTCGGTGGCAACGCGGCGCATCAGCTCGAACGCGGTGCCGGTCTCGGAAGTCCACGAATCCGGTGGGAGCTCCACAAGGGTGACGCTCACCCGGTGCCCGTCTGCTGCTATCGCTCGATCAATTCCCGCCGCGAGAAGGCGTTCGGGGCCCGCTCCCATCCGGGCGCCCCGGTGGCCCGAGTCATACGGTACGACGAGGAGCTGGACATCCATTCCGGGAATTTAGTCCTTGTAAACGCTCGCGAAATTCTTCTTGAGCGCGGCCACCTTCGGCGCATCGTGGAAAACGATGTACGGCTGATTCGGATTGCGCACCATGTAGTCCTGGTGGTACGCCTCGGCCGGATAGAACGCGGCCAGCTTCACCATCTGGGTGACGATGGGACGTGGGTAGAATTTCGCGGCGGTGAGCTGTGCGACGTACTTGCGTGCCGCCTGGTCTTGCTCCGAGTTGTTGAAGAAAATCGCGGAGCGGTACTGCGTTCCGCGGTCGGGCCCCTGGCGGTCGAGCTGAGTCGGATCGTGCGCGACCGAGAAGAAGATGTGGAGCAGCTGTGCATAGGAGATCTGCGAGCGATCATAAATCACCTGAACCGCCTCGGCGTGACCGGTGTTGCCGCCGGATACCTGCTCGTAGTTTGCTGTCGCACTCGAGCCACCGGAGTAGCCCGAGACGACGGACTTCACTCCCTTCACGTGCTCGAACACTCCTTCGACTCCCCAGAAACACCCGCCGGCGAAATAGGCGGTATCGTCCGCTGCCATTGCCGCGAGCGGCGCGTCGAATGCGGGGCCCGGTGCCGGGGACGAAGGCGCGAAGGTCGCACCGCTGGTGAGTCTGGCGCCGATCAGGACGAGAGCAGCTGGAATGACCACCAGTCCGGTAACGAGCCGCGGGAGGGAACGATTCATTTTATTGGTCTCGTGAGGAGTATTACGACCATTGATTAGACCAGAAATCGGCGCGATTGTTCCGTTTTCATTTCTGCTCGCTAATGGCGTGTGACTCCAGAAATCCGCAGCGGGAGCATCGATATGTGATGACGCTGAATTTCGTCTGGCCTTTGGTCTGGATGCCCCACCACTTCTTGCGCATCGGGCCCAGAACGAACGTGGGCATCTCGTAACCGCCGTGGGTATGGTCGAGCATGAAGCCCTCGTCCATCGCGCCGCGGCATTTCGGACATTCCTGTTTCTGGCCGGCCATCACGGTAATGTCTCGGCGTAAACCGGTTCGCATGTCACCTCGGTCGTGATCGAATTTGCGATGTAGCAGATCTCATGAGCTTCGTCGTGAAGCGCATTGATCTCATCCCGCGTCGGCTGTCTCGCTCCGCCGAACGAAACAAGGGGCCGAAGCCGGACTGCCGCCACGACGATCTTTCCCTTCGGACTCCGACCCATGGCGCCAACGGCATCGTCGCGGTAGCTGTCGACGACGTGCCCCCGCTTGGCGGCAATCGACAGAAACCACAGCATGTGGCAGCTGGAGACGGCAGCGACGAACGCTTCTTCAGGATCGACTGCCGCCGCGACCGACATCGGAACCGGCACTGAGTGTGGCGAGGACGATGCAGGCACTTCGACCCCGCCATCGAAAAGCCACCGGTGTCCGCGGCTGTACCGATTGTCGGTGAATACCGCGCCGTCCCGCTCCCACGCGATCGTGGCCGTGTGGTCGCTCACGGCGTCCGTCCTCGCGCCCCTGTCTCGTCAGCCGCCGCCATGTTGGCAAGATGCTGACGCGCTGTCCGGGACGGAAGTTGGCCGGACTTCAGGGTCCCGTTGGCTCGTCGGCGCGCGCCCCGCCGACGATCGCGCGAGCCACCGCGAGCTGGAGCGGGGCGAGGTCGGGGAACAAGCCGCGGGCATCGGTCCCCAGATTCTGGCGATTGGTGAGGAGGACGACAGACAGCTTGTAGCGCGGAACTCCGAGAACGTAGGTCCCCGTAAACCCGGTGTGGTCGAAGCTGCCCGGCGGCATCTCTTTCGGCAGCCTCCAGCCCAGGAAATTCTTGAACCGGTCGAGCGTCAGGAACCGGTCGATCACTTGGGCGCTGATCACGCGCCGAGCGTTGTGCGTGCCCCGATTATTCAACAGGTCGAGCAGCACTCGCAGGTCCGCGGCGGTCGAAAAAAGTCCCGCGTGGCCGGCGACTCCGCCGTTCGCGTAAAACGCGTTGCCGTCGTTCGCTTCTCCCACCAGCACATGGCGGCGCCATCCGTCCCACGAAGCAGGGTCGCCGCGATAGCGATACCCGAACGTCGAATCGTACACCATGCGGCGCTCGTAGCCATTTCCCGGCTCGGTCGCGGCAAAATCGGTAAATCCGCGCGACCTGGGATTGAACCCGGTCACGCCCAGGCCGAGGGGGCGATAAAGGTTGCCGCTCAGAAACGAGTCGAGCGATTGGCCGCTCACCTGCTCGACGATGTATCCAAGAAGCATGAAGCCGAGGTCGCTGTAATGGCGGCTGTCGCCGACTCCCCATTGAAGGGGCATATCGCGGATGGTGGCGTAGGTCCGGGCCTTGTTCGCGGCGTGATAATAGAGCGGTTGCCACTGCACGAGACCTGACGAGTGATTCAGGAGGTGCCGCACCGTGATGCTGTCCAGCTGCGAGCCGCGGAAATCGCGGAGATAGCGATGCACGGGCGCATCGAGGTCGACGAGTCCCCGATCGTTCAACACCATGACAGCGAGCGTGGTCCCGAGAACCTTCGTCACTGAAGCCAGATCGAACAGCGTCGATGTCCGCATCGGGCGCGGGTCGCTTAGGCGTTTGCCCTCATTGTCATTCAGCTGTGCGTGGCCGAACGGTCTCTCGCGCAGAATCTTCCCGTTCTGCGCGACGACGAGAACGGCGCCCGGCACGAGCGTCCCGACTGCGGCGCCCACGAGTGAATCCGCCGTGACGAGCGCGCGCGCA
>JBGTEZ010000218.1:0-1881 GCA_041747535.1 Gemmatimonadaceae bacterium | reverse complement strand
CGTCGTGGCCGATCAGCAACACCGCCGGAGCCGGGGCGGCCCGACGGGTGGTTCCAGAGGGCGAGCGCTATATTGGTGTTCCGTACAAGTGGGGGGGAACGTCCCCGCGTTCGGGATTCGATTGCTCCGGGTTCGTGCAGTACGTTTACGGATCTCAGGGGGTCGATCTGCCGCGCACCTCCCGCCAGATGTCGGGGGCGGGTACGGGCGTATCGGCCAGCATGTCGTCACTCGTGATTGGCGACCTCATGCTTTTCGCGCAGAACGGAAAGATCAACCACGTCGCGATCTATGCTGGTGACGGACGGATTCTTCACTCCTCGTCCAGCGGCGGCGGCGTCAGATACGATCGCCTCAATTCGAATCGTGGCAAATGGTTCGCCGACCGGCTCGTGTCGGTGCGCAGAGTTTCAGGAGACAGCCGCATCATCGCCAACGCCCTCGTGGCCGCGGCACAGATTCCCTTCGACCACCTCGACATGCCGGACAGCGCACCTCCGCCCGCAAAATGAAAAAGAATACTGATCCGGCCGAGCGGGAGATGCGCCACCTGACGGTGGTCGACACGTTCACCCCGGGCGAGTCTGAAGCAATCCTTCAGGTACGCGCCGGCGATATCTGGACGGATTTTATCCGTGTTCCGCCCGAGAAGCGAAACACGGTCGGTACGCCTCGTCGGGATGGAACGGTGCCGCTCCTCGACGATATGACGGGCATCCGGCAGTGGGAGTAGCAGCGATCTGACGACGTGATTCCGCTCCCCACCTGAGTGATGGCGGTGCCGCTGCTTCAGGTGGGCGCGGGATCCAGCGCCGTCGCCTGCAGCCAGTCCAGAACTTTTCTGATTGCGTCCGGCTCCGAGACGCGTTTGCGGACTCTCGACGGAGTCATCCCGAAGACACTCACCGAGTGCTGCACGAAAATGCGCGTGCTCCGATAGCCGAGCTTGACCGAGACGTCGAGCACCGAGTAGCCCGGATCGCGGAGATAGCTGTACGCGCGTAGCAGCTTCGCCGCAATCAGCAGCCGCTTGGGCGAGCCGAGATTTGCCAGGTGGAGATTCCGGTAGAGTCGCACGATTGCAACCCCCGCATCCATCGCCAGGTCGAGCGCGCTCGTATACCGGTCGGGCTGCTCGAACATGGTTTCGACCGCGGAGCCCAACCCACGCGGCAGCTGCGCGAGCGATGGCCTCAGAACCTCGATCACATGCCGGGTCAGGGGATTTCCCTGCACTCTTTCGACACGCTCCCGGAATTTCTCGGGGGCGTCGTCGAAGCGGTGGAGCAGCACATCCTCGAGCCCGAGCCGCGAGAGCTGAGCGACCGCGTTGAACGCCGGAGCTCCCAGAGTGACGTAGGCGACCAAGGGGAGCGAAGGGTACCGCGTCAGAAGCCCCTCGACCGCGGAGATGTTCATCACGCCGTCGGCGAGTGGGTCGAGGATGACCACTCTGACGGGTTTCCGACGCACGAACATATCTAACTCCTCCCATGAGGAGGCAATCAGGAGTTCGGGGTCCCCTTCGAAGACATGCTGGACGTGGCTCAGCAGTCGAGGCGAAAGGAATGCCGCAACGGTCAAGTGTCGGTCGCGTACATATCCCCTGAAACTCGCCTGAAAAGGGCTGGAGCGGGAGGGGTGAGCGATAAGAAAAGCACCGTTCCTGATAGGAAACCGACGTTTTCTGATAAGAAAAGGGCGTTTCCAGATTCACATCAGGCGGTACCTTGCTGTCTGTATGGCTACCCCTTCCCCTTCCCTGTCAAGGAGTTTTCCAATGATCCGCCGCAATTTGATGGTCGCCGTTGCCCTGGTTTTTTCCGTCGTTCTGACCGCTTGCTCCGACGTTGCCGGTCCCCAGAACAATGCACCGTGCCC
>JBGTEZ010000217.1:0-2171 GCA_041747535.1 Gemmatimonadaceae bacterium | reverse complement strand
AGGGAAGACGCCAACACGCCGCTCGCCGAGGCGTATTCGGACTGCGATCTGGGCACGATGGTCAACTCGGGCCCTCTCGACGGCCTCGGCGTCGAAGCGGCCAAACGGAAGATCGTCGAGATCCTGGCGGCAAAAGGCGCGGCGAAGGCGGTCGTGAATTACCGGCTCCACGACTGGTGCATCTCCCGCCAGCGCTACTGGGGTCCGCCGATTCCCATCATCTACTGCGATTCGTGCGGCGTGGTGCAGGTGCCGGAGCAGGATCTGCCGGTGCTGCTTCCGTTCGTGGAAGACTTCAAGCCGGATGATTCCGGCGTGTCGCCACTGGCCCGGCACGAGGAGTGGTACCGCGTTCCGTGTCCCGAGTGTAAGGCGATGGCGAGGCGCGAGACCGACGTGTCGGACACATTCCTCGACAGCGCCTGGTACTTCCTGAGGTACCCGAGCGTAGGAAAGAACGATGTTCCGTTCGATAAGGATCTAACTCAAAAGTGGCTGCCGGTGAATTCATACATCGGCGGCAACGAGCACGCGGTGCTTCACCTGCTGTACTCGCGGTTCATCACCATGGTCTTGCACGACGCGGGGCACCTGGAGTTCGAGGAGCCGTACACGCGGTTCCGCGCGCACGGGCACATCATCCGTGAGGGCGCGAAGATGTCCAAGACGCAGGGCAACATCGTGAATCCCGACGAGTACATCGAAGAATGGGGCGCCGACGCGTTTCGCACCTACCTCATGTTCCTCGGGCCGTACGAGCAGGGGGGCGACTTCCGTGACGCCAGCATCTCCGGCACCCGCCGCTTTCTCGACAGGCTATTCGCATCGGTGCAGTCGATGTCCGATGCCGGCGAGCCTGATCCTCAGGTCATGCGCAAGCTGCACCAGACGATCAGGAAAGTCGGGGACGACATCCCGCGCCTCAGCTACAACACCGCGGTTGCCGCGATGATGGAGTACATGAACGTTCTGCGCAAAGGCGAGCGCACGCCCCACCGTGACGAGGTGACGCCGATGATCTCGCTGGTGTCGCCCTTCGCGCCGCACCTGGCCGAGGAGCTCTGGGAACAGACCGGTGGAAGTACCAAGGCCGCGAGCGTGTTCGACGCCGGCTGGCCGCGGTTCGATCCGGCGCTCGCTGCCGAGGATTCGATCGACCTTGTCGTTCAGGTGAATGGTCGCGTGCGGGCTAAGATCAGAGTCGCCCGCGAGATCGGTCAGGACGCGGCGGTCGAGGCCGCGATGTCCGATGCTACGGTCGCGAGATTCGTGTCGTCACCGCCGAAGAAGATCATCTTCGTTCCGGGGCGGCTGCTGAACATCGTCGTCTGACGCGTTTCGGATAGATCTCTGTAGTTGGGGAGGCGAGGATGTCCTCTTCGGCGCTACGCTCGCTCTGGCGGAGCCCCTAACTACGCTCCCTCGCTCCGCTCGGTCGCCGGTCTCCTTGGTCGCTCGCTTTGGAAAGCGCCGGCGAGGACACCCTCGCCTCCCCCAAACGGGCCTCGAAACCGCGGCAAACGGCAGAACATCGGGCCCGTCCCGCGCGTGGAGAGTTCGGGTCGCCCGCCCACATTACACGGGGATGCCGAGCTGCGCTCGGCGCGCTGCCGCGCGGATTGCCGAGTACGAGTGCCGTCGCGAACTACGAGGGGGGAGGTTGGAGAGGGGCCGGCATAAGCGAGTTTCAGCGAGCGACCAGGAGACCCGCGACCGAGCGGAGCGAGGGAGCGTAGTTAGGGGCTCCGCCCGAGCGAGCGTACTCGCGTTGCCGGTCCCTCTCCAGCCTCCCCGGCGCAGATACCCGGAATCAATCACTCGTACATCCTGTCCGGATCAGCGGCAGCGAGATCGACGAGGAATGTGCCGACCTTTTGTGTGACGGCGTCAAGAAACTTCTCGCCTTTCTCGAGTGTAGCGGCGGCCGGATTTCCGGTGCCGGTGTCGTCCGTGACCTGAGACCAGCGCCGCGGCGCCCATGCCCAGCCTTCGCGCAGGCCTTTCACGCGAAACTTCTTCGCTTTGCCCGGGCCCGCTTCGCTCAGCGGGAGCACGAGATCGGGCGCGATCGACATCATCACGCCGGTTTCCATCTCCCCCGCGTGATCGCCCGGCTCGGTGAAGTATTCTTTCGCATCGACGCACGTCCACCAGTTGATCGTGCAGATGAA
>JBGTEZ010000216.1:0-5386 GCA_041747535.1 Gemmatimonadaceae bacterium | reverse complement strand
CGTTCTCGGGGCCTGCGCCGCGAATTCCCGTGAAGCAGTGAGTCGTAATGAATTCATCCGAAAGCAGCGTCGCCGCCTCCGGGACGCTGAGTGTCGCCCTCGCCGACGGGCCGGCACCTCCCGCGACATCGATGAGGTGATACGGACGGACGGCATTTCCCCGGCGCTGTTCGGTCTTGTCGGAGATGATGGTACCGTTCGCATCGACCATCCGGTCATAGCTGGCAATATCGAGTGGCGCCAATGCCTGTGATTCCGTTAGGCTGTTGGCGGACAAGGCCTTACGGATCTCGCCCCACATGTCGCTGGCGACCGTCGCCTGCTCGGTCAGGTTCGAGCAATGAGTCTCGCCTCTGCCCGTAACCGGAGGAAGTCTGAGGCTTCGCGGCTTCATGCCTGCCCGGACTCGTGTCGGAGCGCTCGATGGCACGAGCACTACGGACAACCAGGTGTCATAACCGACTTTCTCGGCGCGCACCCGATAACCACCGCGCCGCGGAGCAGCGAGTGTCACCCGTCCATCCCGGCCGCTGAACCTCCCGAGGGGTGGCGACTCCCGCTCGGGCAGCACTACCACCAGCGCGCCTGGAATCGATTGACCGTCCGCGTGCTTGACTACTTCGACGCGTACTTCCTGCGCCCCGCCAGGAAGCGCGGGCGTTGCGCACGCAGCCGCGGCGATGATTGCGAGGCGGAACGCGGTCGCCGACCGGCGATGATTTTGGACTGAGGATGCCATTACCTGATAACGAGCGCTCTCGAACCGAGGTAACAGCCCGCGGCTATCCTATGGGTCGCTTCCGCTCCGACGCTCCGGCTGGCGCCCCCCTGAGCTCCCATAGCCGGGGGTAGCCGGGACCCCCGGCAGATGCGTGACGGCATCCGCTCGGACCTCGTCAATGCAAGAGGGTAACGGGTCCGTGGGACCGAGGGGGAAAGTTGGGCAAAACAATCAGGGCGATCGTCTTTCTTGCGCTGGTGGGGTGCGCCGAGAAACCCGAGCCTTACATCGTCGGCGCGGCCGGTCCATGGAAAGAGGGTTACGGGCTCCAGAATCTGGAAGGAATCCAGCTTGCCGTCGACGAGATCAACAAGGCTGGCGGGATCAACGGCCAACCCATGCAGGTCATCGAGCGCGACGATGCGGGCAGTGGCTCGCAGGCCGCGAAGATCGCGCATGAGTTCGTATCCAATCCCGACATCAGTGCCGTCATCGGTCACGTCAATTCCTCGGGAATGCTCGCTGCCGCCCGCGTGTACGATGGAAACCTCGCCGCGGTCGCGACCAGCGCCACCTCACCTGACCTCACCGGAATCTCCAGCTGGGTATTCCGTATCATCTCCAGCGATTCGCTCAATGGAATCGCCCTCGCGAGCTTCGCCTCGACGCTCGCCCCGAAGGGTAGTGTCCCGACCGCGGCGATTCTCTACGAGAACCACACCTACGGGCGCGGCCTCGCGGATTCCTTCCGCCGGTCGTTCAGGGGCCAGATCGTAAGCGTCGATCCAATCAACGCCGATCTCCCCAGCGCCGAGCCTTACATCACCTATCTGAGAACAAAGCGGCCTCGGATCGTGTTCGTCGCCGGACGGGTTCCGTCCGGACTCAAGATTCTGCGCGAAGCGAAGCGGCAAGGGTTCAACGCCACGTTCATCGGTGGCGACGGGTGGCAGGGAGTCATCGCCGATACGGCGGTCGCCGAAGGAGCCTACATCGGCATGTCCTTCACGAGGCAGGATCCCAATCCGGCGGCCAAGGCATTCGTCGCCGCCTTCCGCAAGAAGTTCAACCACGATCCCGAAGCGCACGCCGCGCTCGCGTATGACGCAACCAAGCTGGTCGCCACCGCTCTCAGGGAGAGCGGCAGGGATCGCCGGGCGGTTCGTGCTTACCTCCGCGCGCTGACGCAAGCAACGGCGGTCCCAGGCGTGACCGGGCCCGCCTACTTCGAGGGATCGGGCGACCCGGTTGGCATCAGGTTCAGGGTGGGCCGCGTCGAGAGCGGGCTTCTCAAGGTCGCGGACGCCAAATGATAAATCCAATGCGCTTTCGCACCATCCGGCAGGTTCTTGCCGCCGGGTTCTCGCTGCTTGTCTTCCTCCTCCTCACCGCCGGCATCCTGGGGTGGATCTCAATGTCGCGGATGGCGACCGAAGTCGCTACCGCTCTGGGCGAGGCACAGCACGACGCGAAGCAGGCATCCGACTTCTCGAATGCGATCACGCAGGAAATCCAGGCCGCGAACACGTATCTGAGCGACCAGGATCTGAAATCGGAGTCCGAGTTCCGCCGTCTTGGCCGGGAAGCCCACCGACTCCACCGCAACTTCGGATCTAGACAGCTGCATCTCGCCGATCAGATCGCGCGCACCGTGGCAATCGATACCACGCTCGCACTCGTCGAGTCGTCCTTCGCGCTGGCGCACCGTCTGACCGACCTCGGCCGACTCGACGAAGCGCGCACCGAAGCGGAAAACGCGCGGGCGATGGTTACGCCTCTTCTCGAGCAGGTGAGCGGGCTCGAGCGCTCTCGGGCCGGACAGCTCGCGTTGATGGCGAAGAACCTCAACTCGAAGTCGCTCGCCCGGTCCCGGATATTGCTGTCGGTGATCGCGGTCGCCACGCTGCTCGCAGTGATGATCATGCTGCGCACGGGCAACGCCGTCGGTCGCCCGCTCCGCCTGTTGATGCGCCACGCGATTCTGCTGAGCCGCGGCGACCTCCAGGTCCGCACTGAAGGAGAAATGCCCGGCGAGTTCCGCACCCTCGCCGACGCGATGAACCACGCCAGCGATGCGCTTGCACGAATCGCCTCCGGCGCGGCCAGGACAGCCGACGAAGTCGCCCAGTCAGCCAGTGATCTCGCGTCCGCATCAAAGCAGATCTCGGCGTCAGCGGGTGAAGTGGCCCACGCGGTCGAAGAAGTATCTCATGGAGCCGAATCACAGGTAGCCCAGCTTCGCCAGGTGAACGAGGCGCTGGATGGCATTCGTACCCGCGGCGACAATCTCGTCGGCGGCGCACAGGAAGTGCACGGGCTCGCCAGCGCGATCGAAGCAGAGGCCGATGCCAAGCGCCTCGATGTCGAGCGGGCGCTCAAGATTCTCTTCGATGTCCGTTCTATCGTGCAACAAGCCGCGGCAGAAGTACGGGAGCTGAACACCACCGCCGGTGACATCAACAAGTTCATCGTGTCGGTGAGCCGCATCGCCGAGCAGACGAACCTCCTGTCGTTGAACGCCGCCATCGAGGCCGCGCGCGCCGGAGAGGCGGGTCGTGGATTCGCCGTCGTCGCCGGTGAAGTCAGAAAGCTCGCCGACCAGACCCAGGCTGCCGCCGACGACGTGGTGAAGCTGATGGGCAGCGTGACCACCCGCGTGCTCGCCACCTCGAAAGCGATGGAGCAGGGCGTGATGCAGGTGGGAGAAATCGAGCGCGTCAGCCGCGATCTCGACAGCGCGCTGTCCACGATTCTTGCAGCGGCACAGCGCACCCGCGAAGCGGCCGCGACGGTGACTGCTGCGGCCGGCGAGAACGCCCGGGCCGTCGATTCCGCCGCGTCGAATCTGGGCCTCGTTGCGCGCACGGCGGAGAGCCACGCGACTTCGGCACTACAGGTGAGCGCATCGACCGAGGAACAGAGCGCGGCGTGCGAGCAGATGAGCATGGCCTCGACGCAGCTCTTTCACGGCAGCCACGCCCTTCTCGATCTCGTCGGGGAGCTCAAGACCGCGAAGAGCGCGAACGGAAACGGGAACGGCAGCCACGCAAATGCGAGAAACACGGGATCGCATCGACTGGGGCTGGAGCTCGCGACGGTCGCGACCGAGCCAGGGGAACCGAGCGAGAACTGACGGCTAGAGTTCTCTGCGCGTACGCGCGCCGAATGAGATCTCTGTATTTGGGGAGGTGAGGGTGCCCTCTTCGGACCCTGCCCGCTACGCGGGCACCCGCGCTCGCTCGGGCGGGAGCCCCTAACTACGCTCCCTCGCTCCGCTCGGTCGCGGGTCTCCTTTGTCGCTCGCTTTGGAAAGCGCCTACGAGGACACCCTGACCTCCCCAGTACAGTCTGTAAGCGGCGCGCACACCAGAGAACGTCTCGGCCAACCCCTGACGACGACGCATCGCGCTGACGCGCGGCTCAGCGATGTACTGCAGGACGTCCGCGCCTATGGCTCGAATAATTCCACGTGCATCGCCGACGGTCCCGTACTCCTGTCCGCGGGACCATCCGCGGCCACTGGTTGCGCGGCCCAACTGCCTCGCCGTGTCTAACTTTGTGAGCAGTTCGAGATCTCGTGGGAAGTCTGGGGATGGAGCTTGCAGAGCGACTTTCAGCGAGCGACCAGGAGACCCGCGACCGAGCGGAGCGAGGGAGCGTAGTTAGGGGCTCCGCCCGAGCGAGCGTAGTCGCGACGCAGGCTCCATCCCCAGACTGACCGATCGAGATCCCGACCTGCGCGCGCAGTGATGCTGCGTGGATCACTGCACGCACGCCGCGTTGGGATCGGGCTTCGGTTTATCGGCCACCACCCGGTGATCGAGGTTCCCCACCCTCATCGCCACGTCGCGTACCAGCTGCACGACCCGCCGGTAATGCTCGTAGTCGATGTACTGCGGCTCGTCCGTGAGCTGGTGATAGTCCATGTGCAGTCCGGTGGTGAAGAACACGATCGGAATTCCGTAACGGGCATAGTGGACGTGATCGCTCCGGCAGTATATGCGCTCCGGGTGGCCATTCGTGTCCATTGAATAGTCGAAGCGAAACGGTCTGGGCGAAGCGCCGTTTACCGCTTCCACAAGATTCCCCAGCTCTGTCGACAGACGTCTCGAGCCAACCAGCTGCAGGTAGTCGGGACCACCCAGGCGGGTATCCGCGGCCCCGCCTCTACCGATCATGTCCATGTTCAGCTGCGCGACGATCGAATCGCGCGGAACAGTGGGGTGATCCGAGAAATGGCGCGAGCCGCGCAGGCCGCCTTCTTCGCCGGTGTGCCAGACGAAGAGCAGCGACCGTCGCGGCCTGGTTGCCGACTTCGCGAACGACTCCGCCACCTCGAGCACCGCCATCGAGCCCGAGCCATCGTCGTCCGCGCCGTTGTATATCGAATCGAGCCGCGGCGGCCGAATGCGGCGCAGACTATCGACGTTGACGCGGATCGACGCGCGCTCGGCCGCCGTCAA
Source organism: Gemmatimonadaceae bacterium (assembly GCA_041747535.1). Classification (GTDB taxonomy): domain Bacteria; phylum Gemmatimonadota; class Gemmatimonadetes; order Gemmatimonadales; family Gemmatimonadaceae; genus UBA4720. The sequence goes on along the minus strand of JBGTEZ010000216.1, from coordinate 202 downwards.
TCCGCTGCCCGGGCTTCCCGGTGTCTCGCCCGTGCGTGCTTCTACGATCCGCTGGGCGATGGTATTGAAGGCGCGGAGTGAATCGTGGTCGAGCCCGCCGCCCTGGCGCATTCCCACGTGGTCGGGGTGCGCTCCGATCGCGATGTACTGCCCGCTCACGGCCGGGTCGGAGCCGCGGATGATGCCGACGACGTTTCGTGCC
>JBGTEZ010000215.1:0-2954 GCA_041747535.1 Gemmatimonadaceae bacterium | reverse complement strand
GGAAGCGTGAGGTTGGGGATCTCGTGGCCCGCCGGGAAATCCATCAGCACCGGCACGTTGAGATCCGATACCAGGTCGAGCAGAAAATCCTCGAACTCGTCCTCTTCCGACCGGTCGAGCGACAGCTGGCCGAAGACGATTCCGCGCACGTGCTTGAGCAAGCCGGCCGAGCGCAGGTGGAGAAGCCGTTCGTCCGCGACGGACATTGGGTCGTGCGCTTCCTCGAGGAAGAGAATGGCTCCGCGCGTGTCGATCTCGTACGGGGTGCCGATGGTCTGCTGGACCAGCGAGAGATTTCCGCCGGTGAGGCGACCGGTGGCGCGTCCTGGCCGAACAGAGCGGGCGATGTCCCGTCCAAGGCAGCTTGCGGGACGCGGCGTCGTGAGGGCGGTCATCAACGAAAGCATCGATGGATCCGGCGAATCGGGGCTCAGGTCGTCCACAGTCGGCCCGTGGAATACCCTGAGATTTGCCTGCCGCATCAGCCAGAGGTGGAGTGCCGTGATGTCGGAGTAACCAACGAAAGCTTTCGGATTGCGGCGGAAGACTTCCGGATCCAGGTAAGGCAGGAGTCTCACCGCTCCATACCCTCCGGTGCAGCAGATCACCGCCTTCACATCGGGGTTGAGCCAGATTCCCATCAGGTTCTCGGCCCGCCTCTCGTCCTCTTTGCGCTGGAACCGCCGGAAGCGCTGCACCTCGGGGTCGAGAACCACGTTATAGCCGGCGCCTTCGAGCGCGAGCACCCCGCGATTGAGCCAGGCCGGGCGCGGGGCGTAGGATGGAGCGACCACTCCGATCGTGTCGCCGGGCAGGAGTGGAGCTGGACGAAGCAGCTCGTGGGAACGAGCGGGCGCGGATGTAAATGAAGAGTGGAGCGCCGCGTCGTCAGGCACTCTCTCCACCACGCTTGGGAAGGCTCCGAGTGACTCGGTCATCGTCGTTTCTCGAAGCGCATTATCTGTGGGTGACTACTAGATTCAAGGGATATGTCTGACACGTCGGTGAAGCCGCCTGGGGCCGGCGGGGCTGGTCAACCAAGTATAGGGAATATGCACGCCACGAGCCCTGACGGTACCCCGGTAAATACGTACTTTCGGAAAGGTTTCGGGTTGAAATCCGAGATACAGTCCGAACTGGCCGCCGACTATACCGGCCACCTGGTTGACATGCTCCAGGCCCGCGATTATACGCTGACGGCCGGCGGAGTAACCATCCGTTTAGCGAAGGAATTCGGCTTCTGCTATGGGGTAGAGCGGGCGGTCGAATACGCGTATCAGGCAAGGAAGAAGTTTCCCGATCGTATCATCTACATGGCCGGGGAGATCATCCATAACCCGCACGTGAATTCGAAGCTCCGCTCGATGGGGATCAATTTCCTCATGCCCGAGCAGGGCCGGATTGACTTCGGAGTAGTGAGGGCTGAGGACGTCGTGATTCTGCCGGCGTTCGGGGTGACCATCAGCGACTTCGAGGTTCTCCGGCAGATCGGGTGCGTGATGGTAGACACGACGTGCGGGTCGGTGCTCAACGTCTGGAAGCGGGTGGAGAGTTACGCCCGGGATGGATTCACCTCGCTCATCCACGGCAAGTACTATCACGAGGAGACGAGGGCGACGGCGTCGCAGGCCGAGAAGTACGAGAACGGGCATTACTTCATCATCCGGAACATGGAGGAGGCGCAGATCGTTTGTGATTTCCTCGAGCGCCGCCTGAGCGCCGAGGCGCTGATGGAGAAATTTGCCCATACCGCGTCTCCGCAGTTCGACCCGGCGCGTGATCTCCGCCGGATCGGCGTCGCGAACCAGACGACGATGCTCGCCCGTGAGTCGATGGCGATCGGCGCGCTGGTTGGGCAGGCGATGGCTCGCGCCCATGGGGAAGATTATGCGAGGGAGAATTTCCGCACCTTCGATACGATCTGCAGCGCGACCCAGGAGCGGCAGGACGCGGTCGTCGATCTGTTGCGCGAGCCCCTCGATGTGATGGTCGTGATCGGCGGTTACAACTCGAGCAACACTATCTCCCTCGCGGCGCTCTGCTCGGAGAGTGTCCGTACTTTCCACGTCGAAGACGCCGACGACATCGATCCCGAATCCGGGGCTATCCGGCACCGCCTGCTCGGAGGCAAAGAAGAAACCGTCACGGAAGGCTGGATTCCCGAGACCGGCCCCCTCCGCATTGGCGTCACCGCCGGTGCCAGCACCCCCAACAACAAGATTGGCGAGGCGGTTGGCCGGATATTCGCTACTAGGGGAATCGATCCGAAGACGATCCAATAGTGACCGGGAAGCAGCACCAATAGGTCAAAAAGCGGGTACCAATCAGGTCTAAAAATCGTCTTACTATTGGATGGTCCTGGTCCGAAACGTACCTTATTTTGGAGCCCGAAACTAATGATTCGGGGTACTAGTAAGGTACGGAGAACACTTCAACATGCCGGAGGCAAAATGGACGTGTATGGTTCGGATGTCGCCCCTGACGAAGAGACGACCGGCACGAATGGAACAGAGGCCACTCCTGATGTGGGGAGCTGGTTCCAGCGTGGCTCGACCAACGAGGCCGCGCTGAACGACCGGGGGATTGCGGTTCCGGTCAACTCCATGCTCGACCGCGTGCGCGAAGCTGATGCTCTTACCTTCGATAATGGGGAGGGGGACGAGTAGACAACTTCTTCGTCAGAAAAGAAAAGGCCGCCTTCGCAGGCGGCCTTTTTGTTGTCCGTCGGGGAATGAAGGCGAGATCCAAAAACAACAGCCTGGAGTTTTCAGTTCCAGGGATGGCTCGGTGACTTTCCGTTCGTTTCGCTGTCGGGAGTAGATTCTCGGAATGGATGCCCACCTCTTCCTCCAGAACCTCGCCATAGTTTTATGCGTGGCGGCGGTGGCGACCGTGGTCTTCCAGCGCCTCCATCAGCCGGTAGTCTTCGGTTATCTCCTCGCCGGGATGATAAT
>JBGTEZ010000214.1:0-3118 GCA_041747535.1 Gemmatimonadaceae bacterium | reverse complement strand
GTTGGCTGCGACCATTTACCAGCGCGGTCGCGGGTTGTCGTGAAGATATTGTTGAAATCGGCCCGCTCCAATTCAGTGTAGAGGAGTTGTCTGCCATCCGGTGACCAGTCGGGCGAGAAGTCCTGATCGGGGCCCGACGTCACCTGACGCTCCCCCGTACCTTCGGCGCTTGTCGTGTAGATGTCCCGCGTCCCATTGCGAGTGGAATGAAACGCCAGCTCGGTGTCGTCCGGCGACCAGGCAGGCGCAAACTCGTTCGCCGGATTCGTCGTCAGCTGGATCGGTTCCCCACCATTCACTCGCTGTTTGTAGATGTCGAAGTTGCCGCCCCGATCGGAGTCGTAGGCGATCCATTGTCCATCGTGTGAGAGATTGAGCCCTTCGATGTGCTGATTCTCGTCGGTGATCGGCCGCGCGTCCGCCAGATTTACCATTCCACCGCGGAACGGAGCCATGTAGACGTTCGAAAAGTTGCGTATCACATCATAGGCGAGGCGCGAGCCATCGGCGGAAAGACTGATCCAATACGAAGACAGCCCGGTAGTGAGACGCGTTGCCTGGCCGCGAGGGCGGCCGGCACTGGTAAGGGGTAGCTGATAGATGTCGCGGGCCCCACCCATGTTCGAAAGGAACAACACACTTTTCCCATCCGGCATCCAGACGGGACTGAGATTGACGTTGATCGTATCCGACAGCAGGGTGGCAGTCCCGCCTGCGACTGCGATACTCCAGATGCGATTCCCGGAGACGTTGTAGAACGTGGGAATCCGGCCCTCGTTGTAGAGAAGAATTCTGCCGTCTGGTGAGATAACCGGTGAGTGCAGCCAGGTGCCCCTCCCGTCGACCAGCGTGCGCGGCGTTCCGCCGTCCAGCGCCTGAAGGCGAATGAAACGTCGGTCCGCGGTCGAATAGACGATGCCTTTTCCATCGGGAGACCAGGAGTGCGTATCGCCGAAGTCGATCGTGCGGCGTGGTGACCCTCCCGTTGCCGGAACGATGTAGATGGCACCCGCGGATTCGAATGACACGCGTGACCCGTCGGGAGACCATTTCGGGAAATCGTGGTTACCAGGCAGCTCGCCCGAGATCATGTTCGCGCGGCTGCCGTCGATCTGCCGGACAAAAATGCGGATGCCCGCGGAAGTCGTTGCTGCATAGGCCACCAGTTTGCCATCTGGCGAGATCGCCGGCGCAACCTCGAGCTCCGGGCCGATTGCGATAGGAATCGTCGCGCCGATCGTCAGCGCCGGAACGGTCGTGAAGTTTTTCCACCACTGCGCTCCGATCAGCGCGATGGCTAAGACGGCCACAGCGCCTATCCATTTCAGGGGCGCTATTCTCGTGACCGACCGGAGCTGTTCCGCGGTGGGGGATGTTCCTCCACTCGGCGTCGTGCTGATGCCATCGAGAGATACGAGCAGGTCATCGGCGCTTTGCGGGCGATCGCCGGGGCGTTTCTCGAGGCAGCGCATAACCAGCGCTGAGAGGGCCGGGGGAACCTGAGGCCGCCGCTTGATCAGCGGCTCCGGCGTTTCGGTGACGTGCGCGGCGAGCATCTGCTGCGGGGAGCGGCCGGCAAACGGGCTGGACCCCGCCAACAATTCGTACGCGAGACAGCCGAAGGAATAGAGGTCAGCCCGATGGTCGACGCGTGGATCGGCGCTCGCCTGCTCGGGCGCCATGTACGCCGGGGTACCGAGTGCCATGCCGAGGGATGTCATGCCGCTTTGCGCCAGCTCGCTGCCGGTGGCGGCGACATCTACGGCCTTTGCAACACCGAAGTCAGTGACGACCGCCACGCCCCCCGAAAGGATGACGTTGTCGGGCTTGATGTCGCGGTGCACGATTCCCTCGCCGTGCGCGTAGGCGAGCGCCGCGGCGACGTCGCGCAGCACGTGCAGCGCCTCGTTGACCGACATCTCTCCGCTTCGCTGCAGGCGCGCGCGGAGCGACTCGCCCTTCACGAAGGGCATGGTATAGAAGGGGAGGTCGTCGATCTGTCCCGCGGTCAGCACCGGCACGATGTGCGGGTGCTGCAATCGCGCGACTACCTGGATCTCTCGCTTGAAGCGCTCGACGCTGACCGACGCCGCCGTCTCCGACGGCAGCATCTTGACGACGATTTTGCGGCCGAAAGCATTGTCATCGGCAACGAAGACGCGCGACATTCCACCACCGCCAAGTTCCCGCTCGAGGGTGTACGCTCCGCCGAGTGTGGCTTGCAGCTTTTCCCGGAGATTGTCAGGCATGTCATTGGTCGAGGGTGGTTGTCCTAAGCCTCGACCATAGCAAACGGATGAGTAGACCGCAACAGGTTATCGGAGCGGCGCCGGTCGGACGAACCTACCCGTCGACGCTCGGCGCGAGGCCTCCGCACGAGACTTCGGACGGGTCGGAGATCATGTTGCGGTAGTTATCCGTTGAGACGGTTGTGCCGGCCGCCTCGAAGTACTTGTTCCAGAATTCCCTGGTCGCCGCGCCCCGCGCGGTGCTGACATCCGCGCCGACCACGACGACACACACTCCGTTGAGCTGGGGAATCCGTTTTGCCGACGAGAGCTGCCGGATCCAGCGATCGCTCGGGATGCTCTGCTCGCTCGTCATCCGCACGTCGGGCGTCTCGTTGATCATGTCGGAAAGGAGCAGCAGCGTCGTCCCGCGATTACGCGAAGCCTTGGCGTAATCGGCGGCGCGATTGAGCGTGCCGAAGATGTCGGTCGCCAGAATCTCCTTTGCGCGCACTGAGTCGAACAGAATCGATGCCTGCATGCGCGCGATGTTCTTGAAGTCATCGACCCTACGCCGGTCCGATCCGGTCAGCTTCCCTGGATTGCGAGGTGCCTTGATGTTTCCGGACCACTGTCTCGCCGGCTCGCGTCCGCCCTGGTACACCTCGATGAGCGTGAGCCGGTCGCCGGCGTCGAGGCGACCGATCACAGCATCGAGCAGCTGCTTCGATTCATCCAGATCGGCCTTGGTCCTGCTGCCGGAGATGTCGATTCCGACGATGTAGGAATGTCCGCGATCGGCGGATTCTCCCCCGACGGCGTCGCCGCAACCAGTGAGGATGAGAGAAACGGCAAGCACCATCTGTAACTGCTTCATAGGGCTACGCACG
>JBGTEZ010000213.1:0-8633 GCA_041747535.1 Gemmatimonadaceae bacterium | reverse complement strand
TTCCAGAGCGCGAACGATGGATGAATGCGCGGGAGCGCGCCGAGCGAAGCTCGGCGTCCCCGTGCTAACGTTTGACGGCCGCGGTCCGCGCGCGCGTTACGGGCGGACGAAGCACACGGGCTAGGCGCGGGGCTAGGGCGCGACCGCTCGCAGTTACGGAACTGTGTGTGGGGAGGCGAGGGTATCCTCGCAGGCGCTTTCAGCGAGCGACCAGGAGACCCGCGACCGAGCAGAGCGAGGGAGCGTAGTTCGGGGCTCCGCCCGAGCGAGCGTAGCGCCGAAGAGGATACCCTCGCCTCCCCCTACAAAGATGCCGATGACGAAAAGCGGTCGCGCCTAAAGCGCCGCGCCAGGAGCTGTAGCGTCAACGATCGCCCGGAACGCGCTCGCCGAGAGCTTCTCGGGCTCGAACGGATCTCCCGCGCGTTTCATTACGCCCCGTACTACTGCGTCGAGCGTGACGAGAGGGGCATCAGCCTCGGCTCGAATCTCCACTTCCCACTTTCCTCTATCGGGACCCTTGATGGTGTGACGGTATCGCGCTGTGAATACCGTGTGCCGATGCACGACGATCTCACGGTCCTCCTCCTCGATAGGGAGGAACTCATCGCCCGCGCTCTCGGTGAGGGCATCAGGGGGCTCTTCCCTCCCGTGCACGTGCTCGGGCACGGGCGGGAGAGGAATCGCCGCAACAACCGCGATACCGGTCTCAACGCCCGACAGCCGCAGCGGCGGGAAAAGGCGCACCTCATCGACCGCGTCGGCTCCGATTCGATCGGCGATGTCCCTCAGAAATCTCTCGGTGGTGTCGATCAGGTCGCAGCTCCCATCGCCGTGGTTCCCGCCCGACCGGGAGATTCCCGATCGGTCAGCTCCCGCTCCACGTACAATCGGAGAATGTGCATGAAGTCCTGCGCGTTCGTCACCACGCCGAATGCCTGGTGGGTTCCCCGATCCTTGAGCTTGCTCACCACGAACTCCGATGAGTCGACGCAGATCGTCGGCAGCTCCCGCATCGAGCCATCGGGATTCGTGACGAACGCGGGGAGCATGTTGCCGGTGGCAATCGCGTGGAGCGCCGTCGCGATCAGCACCGCGAAAGTCGCGCGCGTGGTGTGACGCTTCATCGCGTCCTGTGCCGCGAGAGTATCGGTGATCACCTCCGGCAGCGGACCGTCGTCTCGAATCGACCCGGTGAGCACGAACGGTATCTGCCGCACAACGCACGCGTGCATGATCCCGTCTCTGATGATCCCCTGCTCTACCGCCTTAGCAATCGACCCGGCGGCTCGCACCTTGTTGATCGCGCGCATGTGCAGGCCGTGGCCGCCCGTCGTCGCTTCGCCGGTCTTCGTCATGCCGAGCGTAGTTCCGAAAATGGACGCCTCGATGTCGTGGACCGCCACTGCGTTGCCGGCAAGAAGAGCGGACACGAAACCGTTTTCAATGAACCACACCATGTCGGCACGGGCGCGGGAATGCACCAGGGCCGGCCCCGTCACCCAAATCGGATAACCGCCGCGATCTCGCTCCTCGATGAGAATCTTCGCCATCAGCGAGTAGTCGATCGGCTTTTCGCGCGACACCTCGCTGGTCATGAACTTGAACTCGCCTTCCTCGTCGCCTAGAAACGAGCCGACGTGCACGTAAATCCCCTGCGACCCGTCTTCCTCCCCACCGACGGCGACCATCTCCCCTTTCCTGAGCCTGCGTCCCTCCTTGATCCAGAGACCGTCGTCGTCGAGGACGAGCGCCGCGTCCATTCGTGGCTCCTGCGGCATCAGCCACTTCCCCTTGATGCGGACGTAGGTCGGAAGATTGGTCGTCGAGAAGAAGTTTTCGGGAAGCACGCCATCGGCCGGCGCCGGGACGAATGTCGCGTCGGGCGCGCCTGCCAGCGCGGGGGCGTTGAAATCGGGATGGCGGAGAACGGACACGGCTATAAGATAGGTATCAGAGCAGTGCGACGGGGTCCCGGTCCAGCGTCACGCGCAGCTGCGCGACCGATGGAACATCGAACTTCTCCATGAAGTAACGTCCGACGCGGGTCAGCTCTCCGGGGTGCCCCGTCTTGAGCAGCAGGTGCCACCGCCACCGGTTCTTGATCCGCTCGATCGGGCACGGTGCGGGACCTACCACGGTGATACTCTCCGCGGCTCGGGCATCGATCAGTCCTCGCAGCCATTCACCGGCCTTGATCGCCAGCTTTGCCGCCGCCTCTTCCCTGAGTCCGCTGAACACGATGTTGGCGAGCCGAACGTTGGGCGGATACGGCGGGTCCACCCGGCCGGCCATTTCCTCGCGTACGAACGAGTCGTAGTCGTGTGACACGGCGTACCTGACGGCATGATGCGTCGGGATTCGCGTCTGGATCACCACCCGTCCTCCCTTCACGCCCCTGCCGGCACGACCCGATACCTGGCTCAGGAGCTGAAAGCACCGCTCTGACGCGCGAAAATCGGGAAGGTTGATGCCAACGTCGGCGTCGACGACACCGACCAGGGTGACGTTGGGGAAATCCAGACCCTTGGCGATCATCTGCGTGCCGAGGAGGATGTCGATCTCGCCGGCGGCAACCCGGTCGAGGATCCGGGTATGGGCCCACTTGCCGCTCGTCGTATCGAAGTCCATCCGCGCGATCTTCGCCGCCGGAAACCTTTCAGCCAGCAGGCGTTCCACCTGCTGCGTACCGAGTCCGCGCTGCTTCAGATTCCGTCCGCCGCATCGCGGACAATCGGGCCGCGGGTCCTCCTTGTGCAGGCAATAGTGGCAGACGAGACGCTCTGGATTGCGATGATGAGTGAGCGTGATGCTGCAGTTCGGACACGTCGCCACCGCTCCGCAGTCGACGCATTGAATGAAAGAGGAATAGCCTCGGCGGTTGAGGAGGAGGATGCTCTGCTCTCCCTTGCTCAGGCAGTCGACGATCGCATCGTGAAGCGGCTCGCGTATCACGGCGCCATAATCGACGCCGCCCTGCGCCATTCCGGTGTAGTTGACGGCGATCTTTCGAAGGTCGGTCACTTCGATCGACGGCAAGCGCCCGCCGCCCACTCTGTCCGGCAGCCGCACCAGCGTAGACTTCCCCGCCGTCGCGTTGGCCCAGCTCTCGAGAGAAGGTGTCGCGCTTCCCAGAACAGTTATCGCTCCCTTGTTGCGCGCGCGCACGATCGCAACCTCGCGGGCGTGATAGCGCGGCGTTTCCCCCTGCTTGTAGCTCGCCTCGTGCTCTTCGTCCACGATGATGGCGCCGAGGTTTTGCAATGGGGCGAATACCGCGGATCGAGCCCCGACGACGATTCGCTTCTCCCCGCGCTTCAGCGCGAGCCATGCGTCGTATCGCTCGCCGTCGCTCAGCGCGGAATGCAGCACCGCGATCCGATCGCCGAAGGCCGCGCGAAACCGGTCCACCGTCTGCGGGGTCAGCGCGATCTCTGGCACGAGGACGATGGCGGTGCGATGGCGCTCATCGACGATGCGGCGCAACAGCTCGATATACACCAGAGTCTTGCCACTCCCGGTGATTCCGTGCAGGAGAAACACCTCTCCGGCGCTGGCGCTCGCCATCGTATCGACCGCCGCCTGTTGCGCCGCGGTGGGAGTCAGCCGATGGGAGGATATCCCGCCGCGGGACGAGAATGGATCACGATCGACTTCCTCGCTCGACACGACTATCAATCCGCGCTTCTCCAGCCCCTTGAGGACGGAGGACGAAGCGTTCAGCTGGGACGTGAGGTGTTCGGCGGTGCTGCGGCCTCCCAGCGCCTCGAGCAGCTCGAACACGGCGCGCTGCTGCGGCGCGCGAGCGAAGACTTTTTCACGGTGGAGCAGCGACGGCATGTCGATACCCAGTCGGACGATCCGCTGCGTTTTTCTGCGGGGGGTCGGATCCTCGGCGCCGGTGAGGGCCGCGGGCAGCGCCGTCCGCAGCGTGATCCCGAGTGGCACGACGTAGTATTCGGCCATCCACTTGCACACCTCGAGGAGCGAGGCGTCCACCGCGGGCACGGGGTCCGGCGAGTCTATCAGCGCTTTCGGTTTTCGCTTGAGACCGGCGCCGCTGCTCGTGCCGACACAGATCCCGATCTCGCGGCGGTTTCGGAACGGCACGAGGACCCGCGATCCAATCGCTACCGGATTTGCGAGTCCTTCCGGTACGGCGTAGGTGAAGGTCTGGAAGAGAGGAAGCGAAAGCGCGACTTCGACCAGAGCGGGGGAGCTCTCATGCACTGACAAAGGCCGCACCGGCATCGAATCCCCGGCTCGGGATCGCTCCGAGTCCCGGCCCATCGCCCAGTCGCACCTGTCCGCCGCTTATCGTCGCCCCGGTGAACGGGTCGCTCGACAGAAGCGCCGCGCCATCGAAGTCCGCAAAATCGAGGAGGGGCGACACCTGCGCGATGGCCGAGATGCCGAGGGAGCTCTCTATCATACACCCCGCCATCACCTGCATGTCGAGGGCGCGGGCCGCGTGCACCATCCGGACGGCCTCTCGCATGCTCCCGCATTTTGCGAGCTTGATGTTGATGCCGTCCACAGCGCCGGCGAGCTTCGCGATGTCGGCCGCGACGAGACACGATTCATCAGCGAAGACGGGCAGCTTGGACCGCTTGCGCACGAACCGCAGGCCGTCGATGTCGTTCGCGGGCACCGGCTGTTCCAGCATCTCGACGCCGTGGTCGGCCAGGAAGTCGCTCATGCGCACCGCATGCTTGGCCGTCCACCCGGCATTCGCGTCAACGCGGAGCCGCTTGTCCGGCCCAGCGTTCCGCACGATCCGCACGATCTCCTCGTCCCGATCGGTCCCGAGCTTGATCTTGAGGATGGGATATTCACGCGCCTCGCCGACGCGACGCTCGAGCTCGCTGTTGTCGGCGATACCGATCGTGAAGCTCGATTGCGGCGCCCGCGCTGGATCGAGACCCCACATCCGGTGGATGGGAAGCCCGATCCGCTTTCCGACGAGGTCGTGCAGGGCGGAGCTGACGGCGCTCTTGGCCGAGGCGTTTCCGCTGAGCAGCCGGTCGAGCGCGGCTTCAGTGGATTCGAGTGAAAGCGGATCAGCGCTTTCGAGCACGGGCTTGAACTGGGCGAGCGCGGCGATGACGGTATCAACGGACTCGCCGTAATACTTGTTCGGCGCGGCTTCCCCGAATCCTTCGAGCCCGTCGTCGTCAGTGACCCGGACCAGGACGTTCCGGTGGTGCGCGTATCCACCACGCGCAATCACGAACGGGTGTGTGGGCGTCAGCTCAATTGTCTGGTGCGCCAGCCTCATCCAGCCGTCATCCGGCGCCGACCGCCGCGGCAGCGCGAGCGGTCCGTGCCATCCGGTATTCGAGTGGGGCTGATACGCCGGAAAGAAACCCGATCAGCGCGTCGGCGAGCGCGTTGCCCCGGTCGTAGCGATTCCCCGGATGCTTCTCGAGGCAGCGCATCACAATGGACGCGAGCGCTGGAGGAATGCGTGAATCGACGACGTCAGGAGAGACCGCGATCTCGGTGACGTGCTTGTAGCTGATCGAGTAGCTGTCGGCACCGTCGAACGGCGGGAATCCGAGCAGCGTCTCGTACATCACGACTCCGAGACCGTAGATGTCGCTGCGTCCGTCGAGCAGCTTGCCGCGCGCCTGCTCGGGCGACATGTAGTGCGGCGTGCCCATGACGTTGCCGCTGCCCGTCATGCGGCTTCTGAAGTGGCCGGTAGCGATTCCGAAATCGGTGACGAGCGCGTTGTCATCCTCATCGAAGAGAATGTTATCGGGCTTGATGTCGCGATGAACGAGACCGCGACGATGCGCGTAATCGAGCCCCGTCGCCACCTGTGCCGCGACCGCGGCCGTCGCCTCGGCGGGGAGAGAACGGTGTCCGCCGATACGGTCGCTCAGAGTACCGCGCGCGAGGTAAGGCATGACAAGGAAGACGTGGTCTCCAACCATCCCGAAGTCGATAATGGAGCAGATGTGGGGGTGCACCAGCTGCGCGGCCGACTCGGCCTCGCGGCGGAACCGCTCGCGCATTTCCTGCTCGCGGGCCAGGTGCGGGTGAAGAACCTTGATGACCACTGGAGAGTCTAGGCAGACGTTGACCGCGTAGTAGACGCTGGCCATGCCTCCCTCTCCGACACGATGCATGATCGTGTAACGTCCACCGGTTACCTGTCTGAGCGCCGTGACTGATGCGTCGGGTGGAGACTGCCTGAGATCCGAGCCTTCGGGCATGTGAATTCCGCAGCGCAGACAGCGCGCTGCCTCACCCCGATTCCAGCTACCGCAGTCGGTGCAGAACATTCCGGGTCAGGTCCGGAACTGCATGCGGACGAAATCGTACGGGGGCCACGGACCGGTTACGCGAAAATCCAGCGTCGGCTGGCGTCTTCCCTCAGCAGTGACCGCTTCCTGAAAAGTTTGATAACGCTCGGTGTCGATGAGAAACGAAGCGCGCACCAAGACGCCGTCGTCACCCTCCTCTTCGTTTGCAGGAAGGTTAACCGTCGCCGCCGCGTATGCGCGAAGCAGCCGCAGGCTCTCGGCCGCGAGCGCGGAGAAGCTCTTGCCGGACTCTCCCTCGTGCTCACCCGGCCGCCACTCGACGCTCACCCGCGCGGCCGAATGACCCTCGACCGACGCCAGCGCCTCGGTAAGCGTGAAATAATGCAGCTCCAGCCAACCGGTGAGCGTTGCCATCGAGCGGAACACCGTCCCCGGAGGCGCGGGAAGGACCGCGCCGTGGGCGTGGACTTCGTCGACGATGCGCAGATAGTTCTCCATCTCACCCTCGTCGAGCTTGGGGGCGTGATAGGTCGAAGGCGCGACGATAGCCGCCAGCGCGCGATAGCGGACGAGCTGCGTTCCTTCAGCGGGCGATGTCTCCTGACCGGAGTCGATCGCCCCCACGCCATAGAGCTTCAGGGAAGTCAGAGAACTTTGCGCCATCTGAGACCGGCCAGTATCGCCAAACCTAGCAGTAGCTGTGAGAGTAAAAGGATGAGAAACCCGTATGGGTGCGAGTGGAGCGGGATGTGCTCAAAATTCATTCCCCACATCCCGCTTACGACGACGAAGGGTAGCGTGAAGGTCGCGACCACTCCAAGCGTCTTGGTCGCCATACCTAGACGATTGGACACCTGAGTTAGATAGCTGTCCATTGTACTGCTGAGCAGATCCCGGTAGTTCTCGAGCGAGTCGTAGATCCGGAGCACGTGATCGTGGATGTCCCGGAAGTAGATCTGGGTCTCGGGCGCCATCAGGGTGCTCGGCCGGTTGGTCAGCACGTTGAAGGCATCGCGCTGCGGCGCCAGGTGCCGCCTGAGGGTCAGTACGAGGCGCTTGACCGCAAAGAGGTCGCGCAGGGAGCTCTGGTCGAAGCTGGCGAAGATGCGCTCTTCGAGGCTGTCCATGAACTCGTCGAGCCTGTCGATGATGGGAAAATAGGCATCGATCGCCTGATCGACGATCGCATGCATCAGCCGTCCCGCGCCGCGCGCGGCGAGCTCCGGTTTCCGACGCAGCAGGTCAGCGATGATGTCAACAGGAGTCGTGTCCGCCCCGTGAACGCTCACCACGTAGTTCCGGCCGAGGAAGAAGGTGATGTTCACAGTCTCGAGATCGTAGGGATCCTCGGTCTCGTCGATGAAAGCAACCGTGCGCACGATGAGCAGCAGATAACTGTCGTATTCCTCGAGCTTCACCCGGGACTCGGGATTGAGCGCATCCTCCCTCGCCAGCGGGTGAAAGTTGAAGACGCTCTTGAGGAGCTCGACCTGATCCGGTATGCGTGTGTCAATGTCCACCCATAGTGTTCCCGTGCCGGAGGCGAGCGCTTTGACGATCTCCTCCCTGGTGAGACGCTCGCTCACGACACCGCTCGCGTCGTAGTAGCAGCTCCAAAGGGAGTGATGACCGGTCGGGGTGATCCTCTTCACCGGCTTGAAAGGCGTAATTCTCTTCTGCGCGCGGGTCGGAGTCTTCATCGTGCGCCGTGGTCGCGCCGCGGGAGATGTGCCGAGCCATGGCGGCAAAACACGGGGAGAAAACTCATCGCTTCAAGATACTCGCTCTCCACCAAGCGCGGCCAGATGACGTATGCTCGCCTGCCCTACCCTGTCGGGCGCGTACCCTCCTTCCAGGGCGCTGACGACTCGTCCTCGGCACCACTCTTCCGCCCGCGTGACGACGGAACGGGTAAGCTGGTCGAAGTGCTCCAGCTCCAGGGTGAAACCACCCAGGGGATCGCCCGCGAGGGAGTCGAATCCAGCCGAGATGAGAACCAGATCGGGGACGAAGCCATCGGTGGCCCTGTCGATGCCGCGCTCGAGCGCGCCGACGTACTCCTCTGGAGCGAGGCCCGCTCGCATCGGGATGTTCCAGATGCTTCCGTGCGGACCACGGTCGTCGGCTGCTCCAGTTCCGGGAAACCAGGGCCACTGATGCATCGACACGAAATGGATGTCCGGCTCGCTCTCCACCAGGGCCTGGGTCCCATTGCCGTGGTGGACATCCCAGTCGACGATGAGAACCCGCTCGAGGCCGTGGCGGCTACGGGCGTAATGAGCGGCGAGAGCGACGTTGCCGAAGAGACAGAACCCCATCGCGCGGTCCGCTACCGCGTGGTGGCCCGGCGGCCGCACCGCG
>JBGTEZ010000212.1:0-4774 GCA_041747535.1 Gemmatimonadaceae bacterium | reverse complement strand
CGTGCCGGAAACTTCGCGCACGCGCAAGCCCCGCGCTGTTGCGGTTACGACGCTCCGTTCGGGGAGGCAGGGGTAGCCTCGCAGGCGCTTTCCAAAGCGAGCGACCAAGGAGACCCGCGACCGAGCGGAGCGAGGGAGCGTCGTTAGGGGCTCCGCCCGAGCGAGCGTAGCCGCCGAAGAGGGTACCCTCACCTCCCCGACAGAGATGCCGAAGCGACACACACGACACGCCCCGAGAAAATCATAAATGAGAAGCGCGACAGGAGCGTGTGGATAACTCACTTGACGCAGGTTGTACTTTTTTTCGCGTCCGTTCGTCTTTGGCTATGGTACGAATCGACTAAGGGCCGTATACTTGCCCGAGATTTTTTTCCACAAATCACGCGGTACCGGAGTTTCCAACCCGATGATATTCGAATTCGAGGAAAGCCAGTCACAGAACGCCCGCATGAAGGTGGTGGGCGTAGGTGGCGGGGGCGGAAACGCCGTAAATCGCATGATCGAGGAACACCTCGAAGGTGTCGAGTTCATCTCGGTCAATACCGATGCGCAGGCGCTCCTCAATTCGAAGTCTGACGTAAAGATCCAGATCGGCAAGAAGCTCACGCGCGGTCTTGGCGCCGGTGCACGCCCCGAGATCGGCAAGCAGGCGATCGACGAGAGCAGGGAGGAAGTCGCGCGCGCAATGTCGAATGCCGACCTCGTTTTCGTGACCTGCGGAATGGGCGGCGGCACCGGAACCGGCGCGGCTCCCGTCCTTTGCGAGTTGGCCAGGGAGGCGGGCGCGCTTACGGTTGGCATCGTCACGAAGCCGTTTCTGTTCGAAGGCCGCAAGCGGATGCGCCAGGCTGAGCTTGGCATTGCGGAGATGCGCAAGCACGTGGACACGATGATCGTCGTCCCCAACGAGCGTCTTCTCGCCGTTGTCGGGAAGGGGATTCCATTCCAGGACGCCCTCAAGAAAGCCGACGAAGTCCTCCTTCACGCGACGCAGGGCATTTCATCCCTCATCAGCGTCACCGGACTCGTGAACGTCGACTTCGCCGACGTCCGGACCGTCATGCAGGAGGGTGGGTCCGCACTGATGGGAACAGGAATCGGCCGCGGTGAGAATCGGGCGATCGAAGCGGCGCAGCAGGCAATCGCCAGCCCGCTCCTCGACAACGTCTCGGTGTCGGGTGCGACCGGAGTCCTGGTCAACATTACCGGCGGCGCGGACCTCACCCTTGGCGAAGTCCACCAGATCAACGAGATCATTCACGACGCCGTCGGCGAGGAAGCCGAGATCATCTTCGGCGCGGTTCACGAGCCGGCAATGCAGGGTGAGATCCGGGTCACGGTCATCGCCACCGGCTTCGACCGGGAAAGGGGCTCCTCGTCCCAGCAGGTTTCAGTACCCGTTTCGGTGGTTCCCAACCCCGTCACCGTGGGAAGGGGCTCCGCGGTCATCCCCCTCCGTCCACCCCGTTCAAACGGGGTGGGGAGACCCACCCTGGGGGAGATCCCGAGGCGCAATACTCCGACCTCGAATCCAGTGACTCCGGACAGGGATAAATCGTCCCCAGAACAGGACCTCTCCGACATGGAGATTCCGACATTTATTCGGAGACAGATGGATTGAAGCCGGCAAGCGTAAGACCAGTTGGCTATGGCGTCGTGGCGGCCCTTGCATTGGCCGCCATTTGGTTTGTTCCGGCCCTCGAAAAGCGGTCTGTTTTCGTGTTCGATCCGGTTACCGTGACGCGCGCCGGGTTCGAGCCGACTGACTTCCAGCTGAATCCGCTGCTGATTCAGGCCTCCAATACCGAGCTGATCGATACCCTCGCCATCGCCGGCGTCATTCGCTCGAGTCTTTACAATGCGCTGAACGAAAGTGGAGTCGGAGTGCTTCCGCCCTCCGCCCGCCATAAGCTGGCCTGGTCGCTCGCCGACATCTTCGAGTATCGGGTCGACATGAGCCGCGATCTCTCCCAGGGAGACAAGTTCCACGTCCTCGTCGAGAGGCTGCAGAAGCCGAACGGCGCGATCATCGTCAACAAGGTTCTCGGCGCGCGCCTGGCGCTCGGGCGCGGCGGCAACAACGAGCTCGAAGCAATCGCGTTCGACACGCGCGCGGGCGGGCCCAAATACTTCGATGCCAGCGGCAAGTCGCTTCAGGCTGCTTTCCTTCGCGCCCCCGTCGCTTTCCGCCGCATCAGCAGCATGTTCGGCAGCCGCAGACACCCGATCTTCGGTACCTGGCGCAAACACACCGGCACCGATTACGCCGCGGCGATGGGAACACCGATTCGCGCCATTGGCGACGGCGTTGTGATCTTCGCCGGGCGTCGCGGTGGCTACGGCAACGCCGTCGACATCAGACACGCGAACGGAATGGTGAGCCGCTACGGCCACATGAGAAACTTCGCCACCGGTACCCGCGTCGGAACGCGCGTGGCGATGGGGAGCACGATCGGGTACGTCGGCATGACCGGCTACGCGACCGGTCCACACCTCCACTTCGAGATCCTCGTTCGTGGCGTGCAGCACGATCCGCGATTGGCGTTGCGCGACAACACCGGCGATCCGGTCCCATCATCGGAGCGTCCGTTGTTCGCGAAGATGAGAAACCAGACCCTTGCGAGCCTCAGTCAGGCGCGTATCGCCAACGCCGAGTAGCACACCCGGACCGAGCGATACTTACTTTCCACCCGGACCAATCGGTCCGGGTTTTTTTTGCGTCATGCCTCGGAGAGAAATGGCCGGCAGGATAATGAAGCGCTCGGGCGACGTGCCCGCCCGCACACTCTGGAACAGAATCAGGGAAGTCGCGCTGTCGGATGTCGGCGCACTCGCGCGCGCAGGAACCATCGAGGGATCGCTGGAGACACTCGAGCAGGTGCTGCTCGAAGCGGACTTCGGAGTATCGGCGACGATGCGCCTTGTCGCCGAGGTCGAGTCGCGGGCGAAGCGTGGTCTGATCAGGACGGAGGAGGAATTCCAGGCGGCGCTCAGCTCGGCGATCGAGCAGTCGCTGCGGTCGGGCAACAGCAATCCCCGCGTTCTCAGGTCGGACAAACCGCCAACGGTGGTTCTCGTCGTCGGGATCAACGGCGCCGGCAAAACGACGTTCATCGGGAAATTCACCGATTTGCTCGCGGCGAACGAGATGACGGCTCTCATCGGCGCGGCCGACACCTTTCGCGCGGGGGCGATCGACCAGCTGCGCGTGTGGGCTGAGCGGTCGGGTGCGGGCTTCGTTGGCGGCAAGCCCGGCACCGATCCGGCGTCCGTTGCCTTCGATGCCGTGGACGCCGGTATCGCCCGCGGCGTCGACGTGGTGGTCGTGGACACCGCCGGGCGTCTTCACACGAGCGGGTCACTCATGGACGAGATGAAAAAGATCAATCGTGTCATCGGGAAACGCCTGCCCGGAGCTCCACACGAGACGCTGCTCGTACTCGACGGCACCATCGGCCAGAACGCCATCGCACAGGCGAAGACATTCGCCGAGGCGATCCCAATCACCGGACTGGTGGTGACGAAGATAGATGGGACGGCCAAAGGCGGAATCGTGGTCGCCGTCCACGAAGCACTCGACGTCCCGGTGAAATTCATCGGCGTGGGCGAGAAAGCCACCGACCTCGTCGCATTCGATCCGGCCGCTTTCGCGCGCGACGTTCTCGAGGAGTAATGGATTCGCGGAAGGAAGGGCGCGCGGGAAAGGTCTATCTCGACATGCCCGTCAACTACCTCAAGGGTGTCGGGCCCGCCCGGGCTGAATCGCTCCGGCGCCTGGGAGTCCTGACCGCGCGCGATCTTCTCTTCCACATTCCGCACCGCTACGAGGACGCCAGCACCATTTCGCCGATCGCTTCGCTCGAGACCGGCATGGATGGCACCATCATTGGCCGCGTGATCTCGAAGGGTATCATCCCGACGCGGAAAGGTCTGCGCATTTTCCAGGCGGTCCTCAGGGACGACTCCGGCATGATCGAGGCGTCGTGGCCGGGGCAGCCATTTCTGGATCGCACCATCGAGAAAGGCGACATCATGCTTCTCACGGGGACCGTGCGGTTTTTCCACGGCCGCCAGCTCCAGCCGCGAGAGTACATCCACCTCGGCAAGGACGACGAGGGGGTAAAGGGTGGCAAGGTGCTCGCCGTCTATCCGGCAACCGAAGGGCTCTCGTTCAAGGCCATCCGCGGCATCATCGACACTCACCTCGACGTATTGCTGCGCCTTGTCGAAGAGTACCTCCCCGCCGACGCGCTGCGGCTGGCCGGCGTGCCATCTCTCCGCGAAGCGCTGGCGATGGTTCACCGGCCCCAATCCATCGGCGAGGGGACCGAGGGCCGCTCGAGACTGGCTTTCGAGGAGCTTCTCTTCGTCCACATTCTCCACCTCCGCGCCAACACCCTCGTGCGGGAGCGCCGGAGCGGAATCGAGTTCACCAACAAACGAAAGCTCACCACCGCTCTCAAGGCGAACCTGCCGTTCGCGCTTACAGACGCGCAGACGACGGCGGTGCGCGAGATAGTCGCCGACATGTGCAGCGACAGGAAAATGCATCGACTCCTGCAGGGTGACGTGGGGAGCGGCAAAACCATCGTCGCGCTGTTTGCGGCTTTGCTCGCCATGGAGAACGGATATCAGGCAGCGATCATGGCGCCGACCGAGCTGCTGGCCGAGCAGCACGCACGGACGTTCATCAAGCTGCTGTCGCCCCTGGCAATCGAGCCCGTGCTGGTGACCGGAAGCCTGGGCGCGAAAGCCCGCAAAGCGGCGGCCGCCC
>JBGTEZ010000211.1:0-4804 GCA_041747535.1 Gemmatimonadaceae bacterium | reverse complement strand
CGCTGAGTCGATGAGGTGTCCAAGTATCTGGCGAGGCGACCACTTCCCCGGCGCGCGACCCCAAGCGGTTTCGGCGTCCGTCAGAGCAGAGAGCATGGGCTCGCTCGTCGCGATCACCGAGCGCAGGCGGGCTGCATAAACAGGCTCCATCATGAAAGCAGGCGAGGCGATGTCACGCCTATTACTATCTTCCGCGCAGTGAACTTTCCAGCCTTCCCTCAATGAATGCTCGTCCGTGGGCATGACGCTCTGGATCGACGCCGACGCGGCGCCCCGCGAGGTAAAGGACATCTGCATTCGGGCGTGCGACCGCCTGAAGCTCGCAACCATCCTCGTCGCCAACCAGCGCATCCAGCTCCCCCTCGGCTATCCGCACCTCTCGGCCGTGCGGGTCGAAGGAGGTCCGGACGTAGCTGACCGGTACATCGCCGAGCACTCCGTTACGGGAGATGTCGCCGTGACGGCGGACATCCCGCTGGCGGCGCTTCTCGTTCCAAAGGGAGTCGTCGTTCTCGACCCGCGGGGCGATGAGTACACGCCGGAAAGCATTGGAGAGCGACTGTCGGTGCGAAACTTCATGGACGGCCTGAGGGGAATCGGCGTCGAGACCGGCGGGCATGCTCCCTATGGACAGCGCGAAAAGCAGGCGTTCGCGAACGCGCTCGACCGTGCGCTCACGCGAGCGGCACGCCGCTGATACAGAGCGGACACTCGCCGGGTGGCCACAAATCGAATTCTTCGCGCACGACCGCCTCGATCGCTACTGAACGCTTCTGAAAGAAATCTTCTCCTTTCGACCCGAGCACCAGAAGCGCGCCTGCAACTACCGGCTCCGCGCCGTGAGACTGAAGCTGGGCGTAGGTCCCCCGCAACGCGGACCCCGCGCTCATCACGTCGTCGACAATCGCCATTCGCTGGCCGCGCATTCGTTGCCTGAATGCAACCGGCAACGTGTACGTTGCCTGATAGAGACCCACGGCTTCGCGTGTCATCGCGCGCTCGGTGAAGCAAAACTCTTTTCCAAGGGTGTGCGCAATGAGCTGGGCGAGAAAAGCCCCTCCGAGGAGCGGCCCACAAACCGCGGTCACATCATAAGGCCGTAACGCTTCAGCCAGAGCTGAGACGAACGGCATCACGCGATGCGGCTCCCCGAAAAGCGCATCGAGGTCGAGCCACCGGCTACTGTGATGTCCCGACTCGAGAGCGAAATGTCCTTCGCGGGCGGCGACAAGCTCGAGGAATGCCTTTGAGCTGGTGTCAGCAATCACTCCGAGCATTCCTGTGGCCTGGCCGTGTTCATTCCTCACGAGATTGAGCGATTCTGAACACATGGCCGTCGGGATGACGAACGTGCATCTCGCGCACGTTCCACGGCATGTCGGTGGGCGGCCAGGTTACCTCGAGGCCTTCGGCAAGACAGCGCTGATAAACCGGTTCGACATCGTCTACGAAGATCATCATCCACGCGCCCTTGTCGGATGTCTCGTCACCGTCCCGCCCGAAGGTCGTTTTTGCCGGACCTTTCCCGCGGCCACCCTGAGCATTCTCGCACAAAAAGATCTCGAACTTTCCGCAGCCGACACCACCGAAATCCGGTGGTTCGCCCCAATCCCAGCTCTTATTCCAGCCCAGCTTCTCGAACCACGCAAAGCTGTTCTGGAGATTCGAGACGTTGAGAATCGGAGTGACGCGATCGACTTCCACTGAGCTCTCTCCTGCCGATCTTTTCAAGAGCCGGGCAAAGCGTCTGAAAAATCCATGGGGCAATGCCATCCCGCTGATCAGCCCGGTGATGCGCCGCGATTGACCTCGAAGTCGCGCATGAGCGGGCCGCGAAGGAGGAGCCAACCGTAGATCAACGCAAAAATCACGAACGGTACGACCGCAAACCAGATTCCAAGCGGCATTGTTTCAGCGTAGAAGACTCGCAACAACACCATTGCCCCGATGAAATAGAGAGCGAGATTCGCCAGCACAATCGGGCGACCGTAGATCCCTCCCAGCAGCGACGATTGGCTCAGCCAGTTGAGTGAGCCAACCCCCAGCCACGACGCGCCGAGCAGCTGGCCCATCCAGGAAGCGCCGGCTGGGAAGGCTTGAATCACGCTCGGCAGGATCACATCCGAGGCGAACAGCAGCGCGATGCCGGCGATGAAGAGGAAGACGGCGCTCGCGCGTGAGAGCTGAGTAGAAATCAACGTTTTGCTCCGGAGCTATCTTGTGGTTGATGAATCTACACGAGCCAGTGCTCATCGTCGGCGCGGGGCCGATTGGCCTCGCCTGCGCGATCTCGGCCCGCCGTCGCGGGATCGACCCACTCGTGATCGACGCCGGCGCGGTGGTCAATTCAATCGTTCGCTATCCCGTCGGGATGACGTTCTTCACGACGCCCGAGAGGCTGGAGATCGGTAATCATCCAATCGTTTGCGCCGGCGCCAAGCCGACGCGCGAAGAAGCGATGATGTACTACCGCGGCATCGCCCGGGCCGAAGGCCTGCGGGTGCGAACCTTCGCGCGCCTGTCGAAAGCCGCGCGCGTCGAAGGCCGGATCCGGTGCACGCTCGAGACGCCTGCCGGGCCCGTGGAGATGACGTGTGACTCGCTCGTGCTCGCGACGGGCTACTTCGACCGTCCGAATCGTCTCGGCGTTCCGGGCGAAGACCTTCCACACGTGCAACACTATTTCGACGAAGCGCACCTCGGCTGGGGACTCGACGTCGTGGTGGTGGGCGGGAAGAACTCCGCCGTCGAGTCCGCGCTCTCGCTCTATCGCGCCGGCGCGCGCGTCACTCTGGTTTATCGCGGCACGGCGCTCAAGCCAAGCGTCAAATATTGGCTGCGTCCGGACATCGAGAACCGGATCAAGTTCGGGGAGATCACGGCGCGGTTTGGCGCAACGGTTCAATCGATCGAGCCGGGTGTGATGGCCATCCGTAATGCTGATGGCGCGACCGAGCGTCTCGCCGCAGACCGGATTTATCTGCTCACCGGATTCGCTCCCGACTTCGAGCTGTTCCGCTCGATGGGAATAGATCTGGATCCCATCACCGAGCGTCCGGTGCTGAACCCGGAGACGCTGGAGACCAACGTCCCCGGGATCTACATGGCGGGCAGCATCGTCTCGGGCCGCGCCATCTCGGAGGTGTTCATCGAGAACGGGCGCTACGACGGCGAAAAGATTTTCGGCGATCCCGTCGCCCGCCGGCGAGCGACCGAGGCTTACGAGGAAACGCCCCGGCCGGTCGGGGAGTAGCCGAAGACGCCGCGATCCAGGGGTGAATGGGGCGGATGCCTAGCGCTTCGGAAACATCGCTGTGCCCACCGCCGCTTGTACCGGAGCCAGGATGACACCCAGAATGGGAAGATACGCCTCATAGCGGCCGAACAAGAGCAGGACGCTGGGGATTCCGGTGCCGAGAGCAGTCCGGCCGAATGAGCCACACCGCGGTTTGCCCGTGAAAAATATCAATGCTGTGCTGCCCGCCCACGATCCGATCGCATAAGCGGTGTTGGCATCCGGTTTATAAGGATCGTCACCGTTGCTCCGCTGCCGGAAAGAATCCCACTCGTTAACGGCCGTGTATGCACTGATGCCTCCAAACCAGGCGCCCAACAATCCTGCCCCGGCTTGGCCGAGGGCTCCGATTCTCGAGCGTTCGCAGGAGTCAGTGACATCCTGGCCGCGCAGCCCGAAATCACGGGTCCCCTGGCTTATCACGAGCGGCGCGACGGCGGTCGAGGCCGGTCTGCCAATCCCGGCGGACACCCCAATCGGTTGGGCGAAACCATCACTCGCCACGAAGGGGACACATGCTACTCCAGAGAAGAGCCAGACGACTCTCGCGAAGTTCGGTCGTAGTCCTCTCACAGCCATATCTAGAAGACTAACGCAAGGGACGGAGACGGGCGCGTTGCGCCCCTCGCCGCCCCTTTATGCGTCATTTGTCCTGGTGCTCGACCAATGCCTTTCCGAGCGCATCAAAACGCTCGCCCCAGAGCGCCTTCACGCGATTGGCGGCTTCGGGGTCGGAAAGCTTGGTGTGCGCGATCGCTACCTGACTCTTCGACTTTCCCTTCGGTGTGAATCCGACGACGACAATGGTGCCGTCGGGCCAGTCGAGGCGCATCGTCTTCGGCGACTTGGCGGTGCGCACCCTGAGGCCCGGCTCGCTCAGCCAGCGTCGGCGAAAGCTCGCATCCGCCCACGCCTCGAACAGAGTGGTGACCGGAACATTGTAAGTGCGTGATTTGCCTGCCTCGTAGGTACCGTCACGCTTTTGTCCGATCGCGCGGAGACCCTTGATGCGCTCGTATCCAACGGTGACCATCTGCGAATACCAGCCGCCGACCTTGTATTTCGTGCTGATCAGAGCGGCGATTTCCCGATGGGGCATCTCCGCGGCTCCACGCCGATCCAGCGCGTAGACCCACCGCTCCCAGGTGCAGCCGGTTTTTTCCTTGATGATCGCGTCGCTCATACCGGCGATCGCGGCGTAGTCCTTCGTGTCCGGTTGTGCCGCCGGCGCAATTGGAGCGACGATCGAAACCGTCTTTGCTCTGGGCTTCCTGATTATCTGGGCGCGGGCGGCGGTGTAGGCTTCACCCGTCTTTCTCATGCGAGCGCGAACGAGGCGCTTGAGATCCTTGTCGGTAGGCATTGTCATTCTCCTTTGGATGCACCACGGGCCTCTCCCCAGCAGCACGCCAATGGTGAATCAAAAGGACAAACGATACTGATCCGGGAGTGTTCCCCCCTTTGCCTCGCTCACGACTCAGGCTGGGGCAGAGTCTCGAGAGGTTGGGC
>JBGTEZ010000210.1:0-2639 GCA_041747535.1 Gemmatimonadaceae bacterium | reverse complement strand
TGCTCGAGCTCGCCGCCGGCGAGTGCGAGCGGCGCGGGCTGCGCGAGGGCGAAGCCCTGATCGCGGCATGATCGCGCCGTACCTCGTCTGGCTGGCGCTCGCCCCGTGCACGATCACCGGCACGTCCGGCCCCGACATGCTGATCGGCACGCCCCGCAACGATGTGATCTGCGGGCTCGGAGGCAGCGACCTGATCGATGGCGATCTCGGCAACGACATCATCCGGGCAGGTCCGGGCGCCGACAGTATCCAGGGCGGCGGAGGTCGCGACAGGATGTTCGGCGGTCCAGGAAACGACGTGTTCTACGCCTGGGACGGGACGCTCGACTGGATCGACGGTGGCCTCGGCCGCGATCGTGCTTGGAGCGACCAGTCGGACCGGACGGTTCGCGTCGAGCGCTTCAGCTAACGGGCGCCGAAGCCGAGCGCGGTCTGCGCGAGCCGGATGAACCAGATCGCCGTGAGGAAGCTGTAGGCGAGTGCAGGGAGAGCCACGCCGAAGACCGCGATGTAGATCATCGCGTTCGACTCTGCGCCGGGAATGACGTGCAGTGTGAGCATCGCTGCGCCGACGTGCAGGAAGACCCGCCGCATCGTTGCCGGTGCAAGCTTCGGGAGGCGTGTATCGATCCAGAGGGCGAGGAAGGCCGCTCCGATCGTGAGCACGAGTGCGAAGGTTCCGTTCGACAAGGTGCAGCTCCTTCAGATAGACGGCGTTTTGAGAGGATTGACGCGGGGCCACCGCAGAGGCCCCGCCTCGTTACCCGAGAGGCGCCGGAACCACCGCAGGGGTTCCGTCCGACTCGAATGCTGCTAGGGACACCTTGCACCAGCTGGGTCGCTTCACTCATCACCCAGGAGGTGGTTCACCCTGATGCTTGATTCCTAGACGGCTGCGAAGGCCCTGCTGTCGACCAGCGTGACGGCTTCCGCGCCGGCCGCCGACTGCCAGCTCCGAAGGTACGCGCCGAGCTCACGGCGCTCGGAGAGCGGGCTCGCCACCTCGGGCACGAGTGCCTCGACGGTCGTGTCGTTCAGGCGCAGGGCGATACAGCCGCCCCGGCGCAGGAAGCCGACGAAGTCGTCCAGCCGCTCGGGATTCTCGATGCTGATCTGCATGACGGTCTCCTTGGTCAAAATTCGGGCGGTGAGTCACCGGGAGGGAGCCGCAACTCCGTCCGGCTCGTGCACAGTGGCGGACGAAGGCCGCTTATCTCGTCACCCGACAGGTGGTACACCCACGCACTTCACTCGGCGCTCTTCAGCGGTCTTCGCGCCCCGACCCCGCCCGCCAGTGAGCCCGGGAGCGAAGCGACCCTTTAGGGGTCTTGGCGCTGGAAGCCATTCGCGCTAGCGGATGCCTTCCAGCTTGCCGAAAAACCGGAGCGAAGCGACCCTTTAGCGGTCTTCGCGCTGGAAGCCATTCGCGCTAGCGGATGCCTTCCAGCTTGCCGAAAAACCGGAGCGAAAGCGACCCTTTAGGGGTCTTCGCGCGCATGGGGATCCGCTTGGCGGATCCCCATGCTTGCGCCGACAAGGTGGGCCCGCCTGGATTCAGACACCCCTGCTAATCCGCTCTTTCTGGCCTCCGGGGTATCACCGGGGTATGCACCGCCCGAGCATCAGGCAGCCGGCTGAGAACGGCGTCGCTCGGGCACGAACCGCTCAGTCGTCGGTGCCGACCGGAGTTCAGCAACGGACATCCAATACGTCGAGGCCCTCAAAGAGCCGCTGCTTTCCGCGGGGTGAGTGCCCTATCGCGACGACGCGGCCGTCGCGGACGCCAAACAGCAAGGAGGTCTTGCCACTTTCGCTGACAACCTCGAAGACGCTATCCATGTACCCGGGTGCGCCCTCGTCTATGAGCTCAAAATCATCAATCTGAAAGCGGCTGAGTCGATCGCCGTACGCTTCGCGTACCTCGCTCGCCAGGGAGCCGACGCGAATGTCTTCCGTGGTCTTGACACCGGAGAAGAGCCAGAGCCAGCGAAGCTCGCCGTCTTTCCAGGCATCGCGTTCGTCGACCGGAGCAAACGCCCAAAAACCAGCAACCCCACGGACGCTGCCGTCGCAGAGCGGAGCCGCAGCAACCGAGGCGCCGGACGCATGGTCGGCCGGAAATAGGACCGTCAACGCTCCCCATTGATCCTCTACCTCGGCCACGGTCATTCCTACTCGAACGCCGTCGAAGCCGTCCGCCGTGATCGTCGTCGAGGAGTCAACCGACCGCGAGCAGCTCGTTAAGGCGAGCATCGCAAGTGAGGCTCCCGCGCACGTCAGCCATCTGGCAACGCGCAGTCGGTAACCCATGACGTCACGATTTCACACTGACAGTGCGTAGTCGACCTCTTCGCCGTCGCTCATCACATGGCTATACGTGTCCGCAGTGATGCTCAGCTTCCGCTGACCAACAAACCGCGCGATCTCCGCCCACGATCGACCCTGCCGGTGAAGGAGGGAGATCCGGCGGTGCCGTAGGTCGTGCGGCGAGAAGACTGGAACGCCTGACGCCTTGCAAGCTCGCGCGATCGCCGTTCGCAGCCGGTCAGCGCTGACGCCGGGGAAGAGCTTCGCCTCCGCGTCACGGTCCTCTCGTGGCCCCAGGGACGCCTCGAGCGCATCGGCGAACACGTCGGGCA
>JBGTEZ010000209.1:0-18041 GCA_041747535.1 Gemmatimonadaceae bacterium | reverse complement strand
CCCGAGCTGGCCGGCGTCGCCACCTACGCCACCGCCGCCCACATCGGCTACACCGTCGAAGAGAACGTCCACCGTCTCCGCCGGTTGCACTGGACCGAACGGCGGCTCATGGACGTCATGCTCGCCCACCTCAATTCGACGCCGGTCTGGGAGGTGAAATGCGCCCTCGCGCTCCACCAGTGGTGCGCGGCCGAGCACGCCGAGTGGCTCCGGCAGCGAATCACCGAGATGCGGCACCCCGCACCACCATTGGACGAGCCGCCCGACGATGCGCTCAATGCTTTTCTCGAGGAGGTTCTGCGCGCGGGCACGACGGATGAGTTGTTGATCGGCGTCTACGCCGTGGCTCTGCCCGCCCTCAGGGACGCCTATTACCGCCACATCCAGCACACCAATCCGCTGGTCGATCATCCGACCATCAGGTTCATGCGCTTCGCTCTCGCTGAAGTGACTGAAGCTATTGCCTGGGGAGAGCGCGCGATCGCGGCTACCAGCGCCGCGACGAGCGCTGCACCATGGCGCGAGCACCTCACGCTCTACCTTGACGGGGCGCGGGGAATAGCGGGCGATCCCGACATCGACCTCGAGGAGGGAGACTCTCGCCGCGGATCGAGCATCCGAACGATGGAGGCGCCACTCCCCCCACCCCGCGCCGCGGGCCCGTTCGCGCCCGATTTTACCCCCGCGCGCGATGACCGATTTCACGGCCTCTACAATTTCGAGTTTCCGCCCCAGGCAGTGTACAACGCCGAGAGCGTACCGGCCGACGAAAGAAATCTGGCGCTCCTCTGCAAGCGTACGCTCGAGATGGACGTGCCCGAGGTGATGGCATCGTTTCTGTACGAAAGAAAAGACCAGCCGTGGGAATTCTATCTCGATTACTCGCGACAGCTCTGGGACGAGGCGAGGCACGCGATGATGGGGACGGTCGCCTTCGAGGAACGAGGCGTGGACTGGACCCGGATTCCGCTCAACGTTGGTTTCTCGTTGCGGCTCAACCTGCACGCGACGCCCGAGGCGCGGCAGATACTTCTCTACGCCATCGAGCAATCGCTGATGCCGGCGGAGACTGGAAAGCGGTTCGAGTACGAGACCGCGGTTCTCGCCGGCGACGAGCTTTCAGCGCATTTCCACGACTACGACTGGGCCGACGAAGTGCTTCACGCACAGATCGGGAGGCGGGCGCTCAAGCGGGAAGGAATTTCACGGGAAGAAGCGATCCGCCGCGGAGAAGAGATTCACGGTCGGACATGGGAAGCGCTCGACCAATACCGCTCACGCGAGCCGCAAACCAATTGGTGGCCGGATTTTGTAAGGCTCGTGCTCGGCAAAGAGAGCCGGTTCGTGGAGCCCGCGCACACCGAAACACCAGTGATCCTTGGCAGTTGGAAAGCTCAGTCCGGAAGCGGCTAGAAGAGGGCCAAAGGCACTGGCCCGCATTTCGCCTCAAAGATGATGAGAACACTCATCCTCCATCAGGACTTCCCCAGTTCATGCCCGCTATCAATTCCGCTGTTCGATATGCCGTCCGCGGCCTGTTCATCCTTCCCTTCGCTCTCACCGTCGGCTGCAAGAGCAAAGACGCGAGCGGCGACCTCGAGAGCGTCCAGACATGGTCGCCCGCCAAGCTGACGTCCGTTCAGGGCGTCCCCGCCACCGAGATCGAAGCCGTCATGAAGCGCAGGCTCGCTGGTGATCGTCCCGCCAAGATCGACGACGACCAGTGGGGACACACCGAGCGTCTGTACAAGCTCTACGGCAACAATCCGCTTTGGCTCACTTCCGATGGACTCCATGAGAAGCGCACCAAGTCTCTGACCAACGCGCTCCTCGCCGCGAACGCGGACGGGATGCGCATGAGCGATTACCCGATCGGCCCTCTCGCCGCGGCAATCGCGGCAGTCAAGCAGACCGCAAAGCCGACGGCCGAGCAGCTGGCGACGGTTGACGTGATCCTTACCGCCTCTTTCGTCGCTCTTGGTGAGGATCTGCTCACCGGCCAGATCGATCCGCGGACTGTATCGAAGAACTGGCACATCGATCCCGAAGAGGAAAATGTCGACAGCGCCCTCGTGCGGAATCTGCGCTTTGAAGCGCTCGACAAGGCGCTCGCGACGATGCGCCCGACGGACTCTGACTACGCCGGCCTCAGCCGAGAGCTCCAGCGTTTCCGCGGCATCGTCGCGAAGGGCGGATGGCAGAAAATTCCGGAGACGAAGAGCGTGAAGCCCGGCGAATCGGCCAGTCCCGCCGTGCTCACCGCCGTGCGCAATCGGCTGGCGATCGAGGGAATCATTCCCGCCGCCGGCCCGGCCACTTCATCGATGCTTCCGCCGCTTCAGGGCGGCGCCGCGGCTGGCTCGGGAGTCTACGATCCAGCCCTCGCCGGAGCAGTCGCCCTCTATCAGGCGCGGCACGCCATCAACGTCGACAGCGCGCTCGGCAAGGAAACCATCGAGTCGATGAATGTCCCGGCCGAATTCCGACTGGGCGAGATTGCCGCCAACATGGAGCGCTTCCGCTGGCTGCCGCGGAGCTTCGGCTCACGCTACGTGTTCGTGAACGTGCCCGCCTTCCGGCTCGAGGCGTACGACGCCGGGAAGAAGACGCTCGAGATGAAGGTGATCGTGGGACAGGAGTACGAGGATCGCGCGACTCCCGTGTTTGCCGACTCGATGGAAACGGTGGTGTTCCGCCCGTATTGGAACGTCACGCCCGACATTGCGCGCAAGGAGATCTTTCCCAAGGGCCAGGCCTACTGGGAGGGAGAGAACATGGAGACCTACCGCGAGGGCGGCGCGCTCCGTATCCGCCAGCGTCCAGGTCCCAAGAACGCGCTCGGCTTCGTCAAGTTTCTGTTCCCCAACGACTACAACATCTACCTCCACGACACTCCCAATCGGGAGCTGTTCAAGGAGGATGTCCGCGCGTTCAGCCACGGCTGCATCAGGGTCGAGAAGCCCGGCCGGCTCGCGCAGTGGGCGCTCGGCTGGGATGCCGCCAAGGTAGACGAGTGGATGTCGAATGCACCGGACAACCGCAGCGTGAAAGTGCCGAAGAAGATCCCGGTCTACATCGCCTACTTCACCGCGTACATCAACAACAACCAGCTCTACTTCGGGAACGACCTGTACGCGCGGGACGACAAGCTCGTTCCGGCGGTGATGGCCGGAGCAATGCCGAGCAAGGAGATCGTGGACGCCGTCCAGGCATTGAGAAGAATTGCCGACGCGTGATCGTCGCGGCGAGAGCTCTGCCGGGCGAACGGTTGCGCCCGGGCTGTGATGTGGAACCGATGTTGCTTCGAATCGAAGCTCGGCAGGACTGGATCGAGTGATCCGACCGAACCAAAAAGGCGAAGGGAGGCTGTATGAAGCATGTAGCGATAATTCGAGTGCTCGCACTCATGGCGTTGGCGTCTTTTTTCATCCCCAGCTCCCTCGTAGGGCAGGGCCGGCCGATCAGGCCCGGTCAGCCGATCACAACGCCTGCGCCGACGCCGCCGGCTGATTTCACCACCGCGCAGACCCGCCTCAGCACCGGTCTTCGCTGGATTCCCCTGGAAGTCCCCGATTTTCCGCCCGGAGCCAGTATCGCGATCGTTCACGGCGATCCGAATGTGCGGAACCGGGACTTCGTAGTTCGCATCCGCTTCCCCGCCGGTTACCGCTTCCCGGTCCAGTGGCACGAAGAGAGCGAGCACATCACCGTGCTACAGGGAAGCTTTCTCTTCGCCATAGGCGAAGAAGAGGACGAGAGCCTGCTGCAGCGTTACGGCCCTGGAGATTTCATCTTTGCGCCGGCCAACACCGCGCATTTCGGCGGGGCGAGACTCCTGACAGTGATTCAGGT
Source organism: Gemmatimonadaceae bacterium (assembly GCA_041747535.1). GTDB lineage: Bacteria > Gemmatimonadota > Gemmatimonadetes > Gemmatimonadales > Gemmatimonadaceae > UBA4720. The sequence goes on along the minus strand of JBGTEZ010000209.1, from coordinate 14,189 downwards.
GCACGGAACCGGGCCGTTCCGGATGAATATGGGGCCATCGCCAATCCGATAACCGGAGGCCGGTGCGGTTGGACGGTTTCTTTTCGCGTCTTGAGTTGACCGTTATCGCGTTGACCGTTGTTGCGTGCGAGCAGTAACGCAGAACTCACAACGCAACAACGGTCAACCCAAGACTCGGCCGTTGCTTTTTACTTTACCCCCGCGCCTTCGTTAGCTCTCAGCCCTCTCTGCTCCAGCAACGCATCCACACTCGGATCCCGCCCGCGGAAATTCCGATATAGCACGTCCGGTTCCTCGGTCCCGCCGCGCGAAAGAATCATCTCCCGGAATCGCTGCCCATTCGCGCGGGTGAGTCCTCCGTTTTCCTTGAACCACGCGTACGCATCGTGATCGAGCACCTCGCTCCATAGATACGCGTAGTATCCGGCCGCGTATCCGTCGCCCGACCATATGTGCGAGAAGTAGGTGGTGCGATAACGCGGTGGAACTTCCGGCACGTTGATGTTGAACCGTTTGAGCGTTTCCGCCTCGATCGCCTTCACGTCCTGCGGCGGAGTTCCCGGCGGCAGTGTGTGCCACACCATGTCGAGAAGCGCTGCCGAAACCGATTCCGTGGTCGCGAAGCCCTGATTGAAAGTCCTCGACAGCTTGATCTTGTCTACCAGCGGCTGAGGCAGCGGCACGCCGGTCTGGTAATGCTTCGCGTAGTTCGCCAGGACCACCGGCTCGAGCGCCCAGTACTCGTTGAACTGCGACGGGAATTCGACGAAATCGCGCGGGACACTCGTGCCGGTGAACGTCGGGTATTGTACGCGCGAGAACATCCCGTGGAGGGCGTGTCCGAACTCGTGAAACATCGTTGTGACTTCGCGGAAGTTGAGCAGCGCCGGCTGCCCCGCCGGTGCCGGCGTGAAGTTCGAGACATTGTAGATCACCGGCTTCGTCCCCATGAGCGACGACTGGTCCACGAACGAGCTCATCCAGGCGCCGCCCTCCTTGTTGTCCCTCTTGAAGAGATCGGCGTAGAAGAGCGCGAGACCAGTACCGTCCGACTCGAGCACTTCGAACACCCTTACCTGAGGATGCCAGACCGGAATGTCCTTTCGCTCGCGGAACGTCACGCCATACAACCGGTTCGCGGCGAAGAACACTCCGTCGCGCAACACCCGATCCGCCTCGAAGTACGGCTTGAGCTGCGACTCGTCCAGATCGTACTCCGCTTTTCGCACGCGCTCGGCGTAGTACTGCCAGTCCCACGGCTCGAGCTTGAAGCGTTCGCCCTCGCTTGAAGCGAGAGCCTCCATTTTCTGGATCTCTGCGCGCGCGCGCGATGTCATCGGTGGAACCAGATCGGTGAGCAGCTTGATTGCATTCTCCGGAGTCTTCGCGCCCTCGGTCACCAGCTTGTAGGCCGCGAAGTTCGGATAACCCAGTATCTTCGCCCGTTCGGCTCGGATCTGAGCGAGTCGCTGCGCGATCGCGCGCGTGTCGCTCGAGTCGCCGCGCTCGGTCCTCATTGTCGATAGCTCGAACAATCTTTTCCGAACCGCGCGATTCCTGAGTGTGGCCTGCGCCGGCTGCTGCGTCGTGTTTTGCAGCGGAATCACCCACTTCCCGGTGAGACCGCGCGACCTGGCCGCCTCGGCCGCGCTCGAGATCTCCGCTTCGCTCAGGCCTTCGAGATCGGAGCGCTTGTCGACTACCAGCGCCGATGCCTTGGTGCCGGCGAGAAGCCGGTTGGAGAATTCGGTATTGAGCGTTGACGCCTCCTGATTGAGCGCCTTGAGCGGAATCTTTTCCGCTTCGGTCAGCTGGGCGCCGGCGCGAACGAAATTCCGGTGGTAGCGCTCGATCAGACGCTTCTGCTCCGGGTTCAGGTCCGGCGATTCGCGGCGGTCGTACATCGCCTTCACCCGTCTGAAAAGCTGATCGCTCAGGTAGATCGCGTCGTTGTGGGCGGCCAGCTTGGGGGAGAGCCGCTCATTGATCTTCTGAAGCGAGTCGTTGGTGTTCGCGCCGTTTACGGCGGAAAATGCGCCGTAGGCGCGGTTGAGGAGAGCGCCGGACCGCTCCATCGCGACGATCGTATTCTCGAAATCGGGCGGCCGCATTCGCTTGGCGATCGCGTCGATCTCCGAGAGCTGTTGGCGCATGCCTTCCTCAATGGCCGGCTCGTAGTGCTCGTCCCTGATGAGGTCGAAGCGCGGCGCCTGATATGGAAGGGTGCTTACCGTAAGCAGCGGATTCGCGCCGGCTGCGATCGGAGCTGGGGCTGCGGGCGCGCGGACGGCCGGAGTGCAGCCGAGAGCGCTCACGCTCGCCAGAACGATTGCCAGGAGGGGCGTGCCATGGGTGGTGCCGGTGGGGGTCATCGTCGCTACCAAAATGTGTGAGCCTGCCCTGGACCCGGGCCGAGGGCGTGAATCTTGAATTCCAAAGTTGAGGCGGAGGCCTGCCCGAAACCAGAGGCCTCGGCACTTTTGTGTCCGCGTCGTATCCCTCAATCGAAATCCTTCCATGAAGCTTTTGCGAACCCTCGTTCTCGCTGCGGCCCTCGCCGCACCACTCGCTTTCAACGGATGCGGTGGTGCACCCAACAATACTCCGGTAGCCGTCAATCCGAACGCGGTCGCGCTGTTGAGCGCCCCTCAGCTCACCCCGGAAGCGGAACGGCAGCTGTACCAGGCTGGGGCGCGGACCGCCTGGACGTACTTCGACCGATACTATCAGCCCTCCACCGGTCTGGCGTGGGCGCACCACAAGTTCGCCTATACGACCATGTGGGATGTCGGAAGCCTGATGGCCGCGACCTGGTCAGCGCGCGAGCTGGGTCTGATCTCGCAGGCGGCGTACGATCAGCGCATCAGAACCATGCTCACCTCGCTCAACCGCCTCAAGCTGGTGGATGGAATCGCCTTCAATACCTTCTACGACATCAAGACGCTCGAGATGGTGGGTGAGGACGATAAGGGAACGTACCGACCCACCGCCATCGGTACCGGCTACTCGGTCACCGACCTCGGGCGCCTATTGATCTGGCTCAAGGTTCTCTCGCTCCAGCCGCAGCACACCCAGCTTGCGACTCAGGTAGTCAACCGGCTCAACATGGGCGTGCTGATAAAGGATGAATACCCGAAGGGAATGGTCATCGATGGCAAAGCCCGCCATCACTATTCCGAAACCGCCGCGGGTTACCTCCAGTATGCTTCATCCGGCTTCGCCCTTTGGGGTCATAAAGTGTCATCGGCCCTCGACATCAGGAACGAATCCAAGCTCGTGAACGTCCTCGGCCAGCGCATCTACGTGGATGAGCGGGACAGTGACCGCATTACCAGCGAGCCGTTCATCATGATGGGACTGGAGACGGGTTGGTTCACGCCGGAGCTCCGCCAGCAGAGTGAGCGGGTTCTGCTCGCGCAGGAAGAGCGCTTCAAGCGCACCGGAATCATCACGCTCGTGTCCGAGGACGCGCTGCCCGACCCGCCCTACTTCTTTTATTACTACAGCCTCTACAAGGACGGAGACTCGTTCGTGGTCGACGGGCCGGGCTCCAACACCAGAGTCGATGGGCCCCGCTGGGTAAGCGCGAAGGCAGCGTTCGGCTGGCATGCGCTCTTGCCGAGGCCTTACACCACGGCGGCGCTCAGGGCGGTCCAGCCCGCGGCCATACCGGGGACGGGCTGGGGGTCTGGCGTATATGAACGGACACTGCTACCGACCGGTGAGCCAAGCCTCAACACCGCCGCGCTCATTCTCGAGTCAGCCGCCTTCAAGCTGAGGGGAAGACCTTTCATCTCGGCACGGATTCAATAGGCCTGTGCCTGTCCTTCCCTCTTGCGGGGGCGCTGCGGAGCCTGTATGACGGATCTAACCACCCGTACAGAAGAGAGGAGGCATCATGAGGAACATGGGAGTGCGGCAGGTCACGGTCGCGCTGGCGGTCTCACTGGCTGCTTGCGCGCCACCGAGCACCGTTGCATACCAGCAGACCGAAGAGGAGGCCATCCGCGCGATGAACCGCGAGTGGATGGCCGCCGTAGCCGCTCACGATCTCGACAAGATCGAGGCGATCCACACGCCGGACGCGGTGCTCATGGTTTCGAACATGCCGATCGTCGCCGACCAGTCAGCAATGCGCGGGATGAATCGCGAAATGTTCAGCATGCCTGGCATCGATCTCACCTGGGTGCCGGGACGTATCGACGTCACGAGCCCAACGACCGCGAGCGAGACCGGTACCTACCGCATGTCGTTCGATTCTCCGACTGGACGAGTCACCGACAACGGCAACTACATGACGCTCTGGCGAAAGATCGACGGCCGCTGGCGGGTGAATCAGGAAGCGGTCGTTTCCACGACGCCGATACCGACTCCCGTTGCAGATGCGGCGAACATGGAGCTGCGCGACAACTCCGCTCTCGCGTGGAGTGACCTGGTGGTACCAGGGTTCCCACCCGGCGCGAAGCGCGCGCTCGTGCACGGAAATCCTGCCGGCGTTGGCACCGACTATGTGCTGCGCCTCCAGTTCCCGAGCGGGTACCAGATACCCGTTCACTGGCACCAGACTGCCGAGCACGTCACGGTTCTGTCCGGAAACTTCAACGTCGCCATGGGCACCACACGCGACGACCGTCAGCTGCGCAGCTACAGGACCGGAGATTTCATTTATATGCCGGGGCGCACTTCGCACTACGCGACCACGCGTGGGGCGACGACGGTTCAGCTTCACGGCGTTGGACCGTTCGCAATCACTCTTGGCGCAGCGCCGTAGCGGATGAGCGGCCCTCACAACAGGTGAGGAGGAGTGGTTTCCAATCGATCGGAAAAAAGGGGCCGGCTTATACCGGCTCCTTTTTGTTTCTGTGGTGTATTGATCGACAAGGAACTCCTCGCGCACGGCTCAACAGTCAGACGGATCACGGACATGCTGGAATTTCGAACCAACAAGAATCTCGAAGGAATCCGCAAGACGATAGCTGACCGGATCCGTCCAGTTTGCCCGAACATGTCCGATGAAGAGTTCGATACCATGGTCACACGCATGGCGCTGATCGAGTGGAAGCACGCCCAGGAATCCACCCCGACGCGCCAAATGGCTGGCTGAGCTCCCCGCTCGCCCGATTACACCTCGGGCCCTTCCGTGGCCCGCATTTCGCCTAAATGACCTGTCTTTCACAGTAATTCCAACAGGTCAATGGTAAGAAACAACGAACCGAACCCTCCTCCGAGCGCCGACGGTGCGCGTGCACGGACAGGCATAACCGGACTGGACGAGATACTGGGTGGCGGTCTCCCGACGAACCACCTCTACCTCCTCGATGGCGAGCCGGGAACGGGGAAAACCACCCTCGCCCTTCAGTTTCTGCTCGAAGGGGTCGCCAAGGGCGAGCGTGGCCTTTACGTGACGCTCTCCGAATCGCGGGCGGAGCTGGAAGAAGTCGCCAGATCGCATGGCTGGACACTCGAGGGGATCGAGATCTTCGAGCTGTCTCAGCAGGGCCTCGCCCAAACCGAGGACAATTACACGATTTTCCACCCCGCCGAGGTCGAGCTGCAGGGAACCGTCGACGCGGTTCTCAAGACGGTAGAAGACCTGCAGCCGAAACGGGTTGCCTTTGATTCCCTGTCCGAGATGCGCCTGCTAGCGCGCGAGCCGCTCCGCTTTCGCCGGCAGATCCTGGGATTGAAGCAGTTCTTCAGCGGCCGCGAATGCACCGTCCTCCTCATCGACGACAAGACCGCGCCGGAAGGAGACCTTCAGCTCCACAGTCTCGCGCACGGGGTAGTCGTCCTCGAGCACGTCGCCCTGGAATACGGCTCCGAGCGCAGACGACTTCAGGTTACCAAGGTCCGTGGCGTCCGCTTCCGCGGCGGCTTTCACGACTTCCGTATCATGCGGGGCGGGATCTCGGTATTCCCGCGAATTCTCCACGATCAACCGCGCATCAACCGGACCTCGGCTCAGATGCTCAGTGGCTCCATGCCACTCGACAAAATGCTTGGGGGAGGATTGTCGTGCGGAACCAGCATGTTGATCACCGGCGCGGCGGGGACCGGCAAGTCAGTGCTCTGCACGCAGTTTGCCCGTGCCGCATTGAGCCGCGGTGAGAAAGTCCTCTTCTACCTGTTCGACGAGCGGCTGAACACGTTTCAGCTGCGCACTGATGCCCTCGAGATGTCGGTCACGCCCGAGCGTGAATCAGGAAAGCTCATCATGGCGCAGATCGAGCCGACCGAGCTCTCTCCGGGTGAGTTCGCGAGTCAGGTGGTCCGGGCCGTGGAGGAGGGCGATGTGAGTCTCGTCATCATCGACTCGCTCAACGGCTACCTGCAATCGATGCCGGAAGAGCGACTGCTGGCGATCCAGATACACGAGCTTCTCAGCTTTCTCTCGAACAACGGAGTCACCTGCATCATGACTCTGGTCCAGCACGGGATTTTCGGAAACCCGGTGGACGAGGCCGTTGATGTCAGCTACCTCGCCGACACCGTCCTGCTGCTCCGGTACTTCGAGGTACACGGCGCGGTCAGACAGGCAATCTCGGTCGTCAAGAAGCGAAGCAGCGACCACGAACGCACCATCCGCGAATGCCGGGTAGCGAAAGGCGGGCTCAAAGTCGGCGAGGCTCTGCACGATTTCCAGGGTGTCCTCACCGGAGTTCCCAACTACACGGGCAGCTCCGCCCCCCTGATGCCTGAAGGAGAGACCGCGGTGAGCCCGATTCGCGGCGCCAAAAAAGCCCCGCGTGCCTGAGAGACTACCGGTCGCCATCCTCACCCCAACCGGGAGGGACGGCGCGATGGCCGAGCGTGTGTTGAAGGGAGCCGGATTCGTCCCTCGGGTGTGTGCCGACATGAGCGTCGTTTGTGCCCTCCTCGAGCGGGACGAGATCGGAGTGTTCCTGATGGCTGAAGAAGCCCTCAGTGGTGAAGGAAGACAGGAGCTGTTCGACGCGCTCGAGAAACAGCCTTCGTGGTCGGACGTGCCGGTGATCATTCTCACCGGCGAGGACGAGCTCTCGGGCACGCTGCCGAAAGCTCTCAGCGGGGTTGCAGTGAAGGGCAACGTCACGCTCCTCGAGCGTCCGGTCCGGGTCGCGACTCTCACCACCGTCATCCGCTCCGGCCTCCGCGCCCGGCAGCGGCAGCTCGATGTGCGCGATCACCTCGCCGAGCGAACGGCTGCCGAGCGATCGCTGCGTGAAAGCGAAGCGCGGCTGCGCAGCGCGGTCCAGTCGGCGCCCTACCCACTCATGCTCCACGCCGAAGACGGAGAGGTGCTTCAGCTCAGTCAGGCGTGGACGTCTCTCACCGGCTACGTCGCATCCGAGCTGGCCAACACCGGTGAGTGGTCGAAGCGCGCCTTCGGCGACGACGATGATGTGCGGTTCCTTCTCTCGGGCGGTACAGCCATGCAGGAGGGTGATTCGGTGGAGCTCGGGGAGCGGCAGGTGAAAATCGCGGACGGAACCGAGCGCATCTGGGATTTTCATCAGGTGGCACTCGGGTCACTCCCCGACGGCCGTCGCCTCACACTGACCGCCGCGGTCGACGTCACGGAGTACAGAGAGCTCGTCGCGAGCGAACGCGGAGCGCGCGAGGAGGCCGAGAGGGCGAACGCGGCGAAGAGCCAGTTCCTGGCGACGATGTCTCATGAGCTGAGAACTCCGCTCAACGCGATTCAGGGGTACGCACAGCTGCTCACGCTGGAGGTTCGCGGACCAATCACCGCCGCCCAGCGGGAAGATCTCGAAAGGATCGAGCGAAGCCAGCGGCATCTGCTGTCGCTCATCAACGACGTTCTCAACTTCGCCAAGATCGAGGCCGGGCACGTCGCCATCCTCGCGGAGGCGGTCGATCTCGCCGGTATCTTCGACGGCCTGCGCGAATTCGTGGAGCCGCAGCTGCAGGAGAAATCCATCCAGTTCAACCTCAGCCACGCCGAAGCGGGAGAGCGCGTTTGCGGCGACGGAGACAAGGTGCGCCAGATCCTGATCAACCTCCTGTCGAACGCGATCAAGTTCACGCAGCCCGGCGGTCTCATCGAGCTCAAGTGCGCCGCGGATGAGAAGATGTTTCACATCACGGTGCGCGACACCGGGTCGGGTATTCCGCCCGATAAGCTCGAAGCGATCTTCGAGCCCTTCGTTCAGGTGAACCGTGACTACGCTTCCAAGCACGAGGGCACGGGACTCGGCCTCTCGATCAGCAGAGATCTGGCGCGCCGCATGGATGGCGACCTGACCGTTGAGAGCAGGTTCGGCGAAGGCTCGAGCTTCGTTCTCAGTCTGCCGAAAGCGTAGGGCCGCGTTTCGCCTGGTTCTATACCTGGTTCGGGGTCGCGAGCCGCGAGCCCGTGGCAGCGTCGAAGAGATGGATCCCCTCGGGCCGCACGCGAATCGACACGACATCTCCCGGTGTGACCTGTTGATCTGGCGGCGCCACAGCAACGAGGCGATCGCCGCCTGAAAGCGTCACGTAGACGATCTGCTCATTGCCCATCGGCTCCACGACGCCGACTTCCGCGCGCAACGTCCCATTCCCTCCCGCGCTCGCGCCCCCGAAAACCTCCAGATGCTGCGGACGGATGCCGAGGAATACCTTGCCGGGCGCCTCCGCGCGCAACGGCACATCGATGGTGAGATCAATGCCGCGGAAAGTGCGCTCGGCGCCCGGGCCCTCGCGGTGGATCACGCCCTCGAGGAAGTTCATCGATGGACTGCCGATGAACCCGGCGACGAACTTGTTCGCCGGCTGGTGATACAGCTGCATCGGGGTCGCCATCTGCTGCAGCACACCCTCCTTCAGCACGGCGATGCGGTCCCCCAGGGTCAGGGCCTCGGACTGGTCGTGTGTGACATATACCATCGTCGCGCCGAGCTTTCGGTGCAGCCGTGACAGCTCGACCCGCGTTTCCACCCGGAGCTGCGCGTCGAGATTGGAGAGCGGCTCATCGAACAGGAATGCCAGCGGCTCGCGGACGATGGCCCGCCCGAGCGCGACCCGCTGGCGCTGCCCGCCGGAGAGCTGCGCCGGCTTTCTGTCGAGGAGGGTATCGAGTCCCAGCGACATCGCGACCGCCAGAACGCGCTGGTCGACCAGTGAGATCGGCTGCTTCCGGATCGTGAGTCCGAACGCGAGGTTCTCGCGGACGGTCATGTGCGGGTAGAGGGCGTAGTTCTGAAATACCATCGCGATGTCGCGCTGCTGCGGTGGCAGGTCCGTTACATCCCGGTCGCCGATGCGAATAGTCCCGCTGGTGACGCTCTCGAGTCCCGCCATCAGCCTGAGAACGGTGGACTTTCCGCTCCCCGACGGGCCGACGAGAACGAGCAGCTCTCCGTCGGCGACCTCGAGGCTCAGGTCGCGCGCGGCGACGTACCCGTTCGGATAAGTCTTGTCGATGTGCTCGAGGGAAATGCTTGCCATTGTTTTTTCCCCTAGCCTTTTACGGCGCCGGCGGTGAGTCCCTGCACTATTCGCCGCTGGAACAGCAGCACCATCATCGCGACCGGAGCGGTGGCGACCACGGCGGCGGCGAGAATCTGTCCCCACGGCACCTGGTACTGTCCGCGGAAAAGAGCAATCGCGACGGGAACCGTCTGGCGCTCGGGTCCGAGAGTGAATGAGAGCGCGAACAGAAACTCGTTCCAGCAATAGATGAAAGTGAGTATACCGGTGGTCGCGAGACTCGGCACCGCCAGCGGAAGAAGTATTTTCGTGAAGCTCTGCCTCCGGCTCGCGCCATCCACGTGTGCCGCTTCCTCGAGGTCGCGCGGAATCTGGCGGATGGATCCCGTCAGCACCCACACTGTGAGCGGCATCGCGAAAGTCATGTACGGCATGATCAATCCGGGATAGGTATCGATCAGCCGCAGGGACCTGAGCAGCAGATAGAGCGGGCTCACGATCGAGATCTGCGGAAACATCGTCACCGCGAGAATGAACGCCATGATCGCTGCCTTCCCCCGGAACTCGAGCCGTGCGAGCGCGTACGCGGCGAGGGTGCCGACGATAAGGCAGAACAGAGTGGTGGTGCCGGCGACGATGAGCGAGTTGCGAATCGGGGTGAAAAAGTCCCGCTCGTCGAAGAGCGCGCGGTAATGATCGAGGATGATCTCCCTGGGCCAGAGCGAAGGATCCCTGAACAAGGCAGCATCCGGCGTGAACGACGACACGAGCGCCCAGTAAAACGGAAAGAGAGTGAACACCATGAGCGCAACGAGCACGGCGCCCATTGCCCACTGCCCCCAAGCAAACCCCGTCCGAGAAGATCTGAGCGGCATCTACTCTCCTCGCCCATCTAGAATTGCAGCTGTCCGTTCCCGGATTTCCAACGGCACTGTCACGACGCAGTGAAGCTGAAAGCTGGCACCTAACAGGCTGCCAGCTGACCTCGTGTTCAGTTGCAGTAGTAGTTCCCTCATCGTTCCTCGCCAGCGAGCTTGACCCCGAGCCCCTTCACGTAAAGCAACGCGATCCCGAACGTGATGGAAAAGATCACGACCGACAGTGCCGACCCGTAGCCGAACCTGAGATTCTGCAGCAGCGCGTTGAACGTGTAGAGCGCCACCGGCTCGGTCGTCGTTCCGGGCCCGCCGCCTGTCAGCACGTAGATCAGATCGAAGACGCGGAATCCATCGAGCGTGCGAAAGATCAGCGTTACGAGTATCGCCGGCTTGAGCAGCGGCAGCGTGATGTGACGGAGCTGCCACCACGGGTTCGCGCCATCGACGGCCGCCGCCTCGTATAACGTCAGGTCAATGTTCTGCAGTCCCGCGAGCAGCAGGAGCGCGACAAAGGGCGTCGTCTTCCAGACATCGGCGAGGATCACCGGTATCCACGCCGTCCAGGTCTTGATGAACCAGACTATCGGCTGGTCGAGGATCCCGACGCTGACCAGAAGCTCGTTGGCGATTCCACCCTGCGACTCGAAGATGAATCTCCACAGGAGCGCGGCGACGACGGTGGGGATCGCCCACGGCACCAGCACCGCCGCCCGCACGAATCCACGCCCGCGGAACGCGCGGTTCATCGCCAGAGCCAGGAAAAGTCCGATCACGAGCTCGAGCGAGATCGAGACGAACGTAAAGAAGGCCGTATGACCCAGCGCCGACCAGAAGCGCGGGTCGCGCGCGATCTCGACGTAATTATCGGCGCCGACAAACGGCTTCCCGAGCCACGGCATCCGCAGCTCATGAAGGTGCAGTGATTCCCAGAACGTCCAGCCAAGCGGAAAGATCGCGATGAGCGCAATGACGCCGAGTGCCGGCGCGACGAGCATCCACCCGAGCCTGCTCTCGGACTTCACTGAGTGCGCCCCGCTGGTGCCTGCTCCGCGGGCATACTCGCTCCCCCTCCCCCGGACATGAGTCTGCGCATTCCAGTTCGCTCGATCAACACATCTATCCGCGCGGCGGCGGTATTCAACGCCTCCCTCGGCTCGACATGCCGCACCAGCGCGCGGTGCAGCTCGATCTGCAGAATATCCGAAAGCTCGGTGTAGATCGGAGTCACTGGCCGCGGCGTCGCGCTCTCGATCGCGCGCTTCGCCTGTGAGAGCGGGATGGCGAGCGCGTCGCGTAACCGGGAATCGTCATACAGCGCCGGCCGCGTCGGATACTGCCCGACGGCCTGCGCGCGCTCGAGCATCTGCGCCGGAGCGGTCAGATACGCGATGAGCTTGTAGGCCGCGTCCGGAGACTCGGTGTACGCGTTGATCGCCAGCTGTCCGCCGCCGAGCGTCGCGGTCGAGTGACCGCCCGGCTCGCCCGAGCTTGGCATCGGCGACACCGCGTACTTCCCGGCGACGCGCGACTGGGCCGTATCACTCATCGCGCCGAACGCGTAAGGCCAGTTTCGCATGAACACCGCGGTTCCGTTCTGGAACGCGAAGCGGCCCTCTTCCTCGTGCCACGTCAGCACATCGAGCGGAGCTATTCGCGAGCCGTACAATTGATCGCGCATGAACTCAAGCGCGCGCACTCCCGCATCCTCGTTCACGACCACCCGGCCTTGCTCGTCCAGAATCCTCCCGCCGAAGGCGCCGAGGTACTCGACGAAGGTCGTGATCAGTCCCTCGTACCGCGCGCCCTGCCAGACGATGCCGTGCTTCGGACCTCCCGGGCGCGCAGTCGCGGTCCGGGCATCGCTCACCAGCTGCGCGAGGGTTTTTGGCTCGCGCGGCACCAGATCGGTACGGCGATACAGCAGCCCGACGTCCGCGAACCACGGCAGAGCGTACAGCTTTCCTGCCCAGGTATTCGCCTGGATCGTCGCCGGAAAGAAGTCGGCCTTCGGCGGCGCGTACTCGTCCAGCGGCAATACCCATCCCGCCGCGGCGAACTCCGGGGTCCAGACTACGTCGAGCTGAAGAATGTCCGGATTTCCGACTCGCGCGTTGAGCCACTGCACGTACAACTGGTGTCGCTGGTTGGCGTCGTCAGGAGTACGCTGCAGCTCAACGCGGACTCCCGGGTTGAGCTCCATGAAGCGCTCGAGCTGTCGCGCTACCAGCGTCCCTTCAGCGCCGAGCGCGCTTCCCGAAAAAGTCAGCAGCGTTCCGCTTTTCTTAGGATCGCTTTCGCAGGCGGCAAGCAGAAGTGCGGCAGCGCCTCCCGCCAGGACGGCCGCGGCGCGAATCAACTCGACGGCGGCGGAGCGAGACGCGCAAGCACAAATTGCACCGCCAGGTCCGTGACGTTCCATAGCTGAATGTCGGTGCTCGCCCCGTAACGGATCGGCTTGAGTCGCGGCGGAGTGCCCTCGATCTCGTAGCTCCAGAGCTCGTTGTGCTTGAGACCGGACGCGTCCGCGGAAGTCTTCGCGCGCTGGAGAGCGTCGCGCAGCTCAGCGACATATGAGGCCAGCGCCGGATCACGGACGCGCCCCGTGGCATCGACCGACATCGCGATCTGTTTGGATAGCCCCAGCATGATGAGATTCACTTCCCTGCCCCATACGACTCGCGGGGAGTGATAGAGGTCCCTCTGGAACGCCGCCCACACGGTGGGAGAGGCATACGCGTCATTTGCGACCAGCGGACCCAGACGATCGACCAGGAGTCCAACCGGATACGCGCGGACGATGGCGCGTACATCACGCATGGCGCGTTGGCGCGAAGCGGCTGTAGCGGGGCTTCTATCGGAGAGAAACAGTCCCGTCGCCGGATCGGTATTGACCACGGGTATTGGCCGGCCCGCCGCGTCGAGTGAAATCGCGAGGAACTCCAGCGGCTGGCGATCGGCCAGTGTCGTCGCCAGCACGCCCTCCCAATGGCCCCTCTCCGCCGGAGCAAGCGATTCGAGCTTCGCCTGAACCTTTGCCCGAACTTCGTCGGCCGATAATGTCACGACGAAGTGTCGCTCGGCGCCGCTCCACGTCTCGACGGCGCGCCTGAGCAGTGCGGAATCGCGCGCCAGCGCCGCAAGCGCGGTTTGCGCTGGTCCGGCCGTCAACGCATTCAGCCTCGCCTGCGAAACGCCGATCGATCTCAGGCGCGAAAGAATCTCCGAGACGGATTCGAGCGCTCGAGGGACCCAGATCGCATTGATGTCCATCGCGAACCGGCCGTTGGCGTAGCCCGCGTTGCTGTCACGCCAGCTCACCGAGCGCCACTGCACTGAGTCCTGCTTCGGAGAAGCGACGAGGTTCTCCACCACCGGATTCCGTGCATACGGCTCGGCGAGCTTCGCCACGAGTCCAAGCTCGCGTAACAGGAGGGCGACCCGGGGCGGGCCGCCCTCCGAGGAATCAGTCATGAACGAGAGCTTGCGCGCTGCCGGTATCGACGGGTTCGCCAGGTACCGCGCGGTGAGAATCGGGAACTGGAACTCGTCGTCGAGCATGTTGTAGTTCTCTCGAACTTTCTGGAGATCGGAGAGAATCGAGCGTGCCCGCGTCAGGGCGGTCGCGGCAGCGGAATTACTCGCCCTTTGCGCCAGCCGCAGGTGCTCCGCGATGAGGGTGTTGTATTCGGCGGCATTCTCGCGGATCGCCTGGCCCCCCAGCGCTTCCTCATGACTGACATCGCCGGCGGGGCCGAGCTTTCTGAGCACGCTGGCGATCACGTGCTCCGCGATGGAGGGCGACGTGACGGGCTCGAGCATCAAGGCAGACATCATCATGTCGCGGCCGAAGTACGTCGCGTAATTCGGCAGCCCCGCCATCATCTTCTCTTTCGAGGTGAG